>JAHJRS010000007.1 GCA_018830845.1 Nanobdellota archaeon | reverse complement strand
TCTGATTTTCAATAAAATCTTTCTCTAAAGAGTAATCTAAATCAAAAGAATCAATTATTTTTGCTATTCGATTCTTGTCTTTCTCGCGCACGTATATTGCTGGTGCCATGCCAATTTTAGAGTTTCTAACTTTAAAAGGTTTTCGAATTTGGTGTAACTATGAAGTTTAAACAATATGCCTTCCTTTGCAGGGAATTTTAAACTTTCTTGGTTTTTTATAAAAAACGAGCATTTCTTTATTTCTCAAAAAATCCTTAAATTTCCAGTTTCTGTTAAAATCCCTGTAAGACTCCAAAAGGTGAATCCCATTGTGAATTCTTACCCTTCCATTAACATATCTTCTTCCGGGGTCAAAAATTAAAAAGAATTTTTCTTTTTTGAAATGTCCATAAGGAACCACATAGTGCCCATCATCATTTTTGTAGCTTCCTCCCCTTTTCCAGGACCGGTGCAAAACAACAGTTCCCCCCGCATCAAGAATTTTTGAAATGGTTTTTATGTCTGAATGATTTGAAATAAAAAGTCCTAAATTGTAATACCTCGCAAAGTTTATCCAATGCAAAGTATCTATTCCGTTTTCTTCGACATTATAATGTTTATCATATTTTGAAGAAGTTTTATTTTGGTTGTAGAGTTTCATTAGTTTCCTTGAAAATTTCTCTTCAGAAAATTCAATCCCCCTTAATTTTTTTAAAACAATTCTTCCTGCGCTGTTTCCGCAATGGTCTTCCTTTTCCATTCCCTTTCCATAAAAAATTGTGGGAACAAGGTTGTTATTTGTTAAGAGCATTTTATTTTTTGTTAAAGTTTAATTATAAAAAATAAATTTATCGTCGGTTTATAAACTTTTCACCCTCGGTAAAAGTAGCAACAGGAAAAAGGAGGTCCTAAAGACTTCCAAAGGCAAATCCCAAAAAAATGGGGGAATTAGACCTTAAAAAGCCAAAAAAGGAGTTTCCCACTCAAAACTCCTCACTCAACTTTATAACCCCCTTTCCATTATTTAAAAAATGGAATTTTTAAAAAATTTGACCCCCCGAAAATACCAGGAAGAAATTTTTAAAACATGTGTAGAAAAAAACTGCCTCGTGGTCCTGCCCACCGGAATAGGAAAAACTCTTGTTGCCTTAATGGTTGCGATAAAAAGGATGCAAAATTTTCCCGGCGAAAAAGTATTGTTCCTTGCCCCCACAAGACCCCTTGCAGAACAGCATCTTCTTTATTTCAAAAAAAACCTTCCGGATCTTTTTGGTTCACTTGAACTTTTCACAGGAAGCGTGCACGCCAAAAAAAGGAAAAAAATCTGGGAAACGGCGGACATAATTTTTTCAACCCCTCAATGCATTGCAAATGACCTTAAAAAAAGATTGTATTCTCTAAATGAAGTATGCCTTTTAATTGAAGACGAGGCTCACCGGTGCACAAAAAACTATGACTACACTTTTGTTGCAAAAAAGTATATGGAAAGTTCAAATAATCCAAGAATCATCGGACTAACAGCCTCCCCAGGAAGCGATGCCGGAAAAATAAAGGAAATATGTAAAAATCTTTCAATTGAAGAGGTGGAACTTAGAACAAGAGATTCTCCGGATGTAAAAATATACCTTCAGGAACTTCAGTTCGAAAAAAGAGAGGTTGAATTGACTAAAGAAATAAAAGAAATTAAAAACATCCTTCAAAGAATATATGAAGAATACGTCGATGAATTGAGGATAAAAAATTTCTTTTTTGGCCCTTCAAATAAAATAGCCCTTATAGAACTTCAGAAAAAACTTGGAAGCCAGTTATCAAGAAACTTTTCCAGCCCCTCAAGCTATTTTGCAATCTCACTCGTTGCACAGGCAATAAAAATTTCTCATGCACTTGAACTTCTTGAAACTCAAACAATTGAAAGCTTTCACAAGTATCAAAAAAACATATTGAATCAGGCCGAAAAAAGGCAATCAAAGGGAGTTATAAGGCTTGCAAAAAGAGAGGACTTTATTTTGGCATATGACAAAACAAGATTCTTAATTCAAAAAGGAGAAGAGCATCCAAAAATCAAAGAGATAATTAAAGTTGTAAGGGACGAAGGGAAAAATAAAAACAACCTAAAAACAATCATCTTTACCCAGTTCAGAGATACGGCAAATCTTGTTTCAAAGAGTATAAACAATCTCAAGGGAATAAAATCCAAAGTATTTGTAGGCCAGGCTAAAAAAGACGGGGGCGGACTCTCGCAGAAGGAGCAAAAAAAGATAATTGAAGAGTTTTCAAACGGAGAGACCAATGTTATCTGTGCAACCTCTATTGGGGAAGAGGGCCTGGACATTCCCGAGGTGGATTTGGTAATTTTTTACGAACCCGTTTCTTCTGCAATCAGGTCAATCCAACGCCGTGGAAGAACGGCACGCCTGAGCAAAGGAAAATTAATAATCCTTATCACAAAAGACACAAAAGATGAATTTGCCTATTATGCCTCACGTTCCCGCGAAAAGAAAATGCAAAAGTCAATTGAAAAGATAAAAAAAGAATTGTTTGAATCCAAAAAACCCATTCAAAGAAAATTATTTTAAAAAAACCCTTAATTTTTAGGGAGAAGAGTCTTCTTTTGATTATGTTCTTTCCCATAAATCTTTATTAAATAGAAAAAATTTTAATGAAAATAAAATGGTGAAAATAACTATTTCTGGGCTGCCAGGTTCAGGAAAAACCACTGTGGCAAAAACAATTTCCAAAATTTTTAATTGCAAAAAAATTTTGATAGGGGACCTGCGAGGAGAAATTGCAAAAGAAAGAGGAATTACAATTGACGAACTAAATGAAATAGGGAAAACAGAAGATTGGGTTCACAAAAGGGCGGATGAGAGAACCATTGAAATAGGAAAAAAAGAAGGAAATTTTCTTGTGGAGGGCTGGCTCGCTTACCATTTCATACCTTACTCATTTAAAATTTTTTTAAAAGTTGATGACAAAATTGCAGCAAAAAGAATTTTTAAAGATCAGAGGGAGGATGAAAAAAAATGTAAAACTGTTTCTGAAGTAAGAAGCATGTTGAAAAAAAGGCTAAATACCACAAGGAACCAATTCCTAAAATATTATGGAGTTAATTTTTTAGACAAAAAAAACTATAACCTCATAATTGACACCTCAAAACTCGCCCCTGAGGAAGTTATTGGAATAATTTTAACATCACTCAACAACCTAAAAAATTTTAAACACAACTCTTCTTTTTTCAAAAGAATGTACGACATATTCAGCAAAAAAGAAACTCTAAAAAAAGATGTAGGACCAAAAGAGATCGTTGAAGTTGACTTTCGGGAAAAAAACTCCCTCCTTCCCTCAGAGTTAATAAAAAATGGGCTGTCTATTGAATTTAAAGAGTTAAAAGTTGCCGACTATATTGTAAAGGGGGTTGCCATTGAAAGAAAAGCTTCAAAAGACTTTTTTTCATCAATCTTTGATAAAAGAATCTTTTCTCAAATGGAAGAGTTAACCCAATATGAACAAAAAATACTCATAATCGAGGGAAATATAAAAGAAGAGGGAAGGATTCATGAAAATGCTCTCAGAGGAATTTTACTTTCAATTGCAATAAAATATGGGGTTCCCATAATTTTTTCAAAAGATGAGGAAGAAACCGCAAAATATATCTCACTTATTGCAAAAAAACAAAAAAGCGCCCCCCAGATAAAAGCTACAAAAAAGGGACTTTCTCCTGTCGAAGAACTTCTTTTTATTCTTGAATCTTTTCCAGGAATAGGGCCTTCAAAAGCAAAAAAACTTTTAAATAAATTCAAAACACTAAAAAAGGTTTTAACTTCTCCTGAAAAACAATTAAAACCAATTCTTGGGAAGAATTCAGGAGGTTTCAAAGAAATTGTCGGGAGAAAATATTACCAAAAATAAATACCACATTGGAATAAGGTTAAGAGGATTTTCAAGGAGATTTCTAAAAGAAAAAAGAAATTTTTTTGACGTTGAAGAAGAAAGATATGTCCCCCATATAACTCTTATAAGACCTTTCCACACCAAAAACGAAAAAGAGGTTTCGGAGATTTTTGAAAAGACATGTAGTGAACAAAAAGAGCCAATGAAATTCAATTTGGGAGATTTTGATATTTTTGACCTGTTCGGGGATGAAGAAAAGGTGGTTTATATAAAGGTTAATTCAGACAAAAACATGAATCTCTTTGTGGATTCCCTTGAAAAAAATCTTGAAAACAAAATTAGATATGAAGGAGAAAAGATTTCTAAAAAAAGAATCTTGCATGTAACCGCTTATATTGGAAAAGATTACAAGAAAATTATAGATTTTACAAACGAAAAAAATTCTGCAATATACCAATATCTTTTACGTACATATCTTTTAAAAAACAAAAAAATTCTTTTTGAGTATGATTTCTTCCTCAAAGACCTCTTGTCAAGGGAAGAAGCGCTTGATAAAAAAATTTTCAAAAAAACAATTGAAGAATTCACAAGAAAAACCGGATTAACCTCGGGAAAAATTAATTTTATGAATTTAATCCAAAATCCCTGAAAGTTTCATCGCCCTCAAAAGCCGCGTCATTCCTATTCCTCCACCAAACCTAGGAACCATTTTCAATGAAAGGTACTCTTCAAGCTCTTTTGTGACTCTCTCTTTTCCAAACAGATCAAAAAGAAGATTTGAATAACCTCCGTCGGAGATTGTAAAAAAACTTTTTTTCATTTCCTCAACATTGCATGACCTTTCGGCACTTCCAATTGTTTCCATTCCACATAAAATAACATCGACTTTTTTAAAAATTCCTCCTCCTGCATGCTTCATATTCCAAAAAGGACTTGTTCTTTCAGGGAATTTTTCAAGAAAAATAACTTCCCCTCTTGACTTCCAAAGCTTCTCTTCATCTTTTGATTCTAAAATTTCAACCTTATGTTCCTTGCAAACTTTTTCATAATCAAC
Source organism: Nanobdellota archaeon (assembly GCA_018830845.1). Classification (GTDB taxonomy): domain Archaea; phylum Nanobdellota; class Nanobdellia; order Pacearchaeales; family GW2011-AR1; genus GW2011-AR1. The sequence goes on along the minus strand of JAHJRS010000007.1, from coordinate 6,795 downwards.
ACTTAATGAATTTTTAAAGCCAAGAAAACTAAGAAGTTCTTTTTCAAGTTTTTTTAACAAATTAATATCCCCCCAGGATTCAAATTCAAACATCGGAAAAACCAGATTGTGCCTCCCAGGAATTGGACTTGGTTCATTTCTGTAACTTATTGTAATACAAAAAACCCCCGAAAATTCCGGATTTTTTAAAAGTTCAATTTCAAGCCACATTTGTCCTGTTTGGGGAAGAGGCCACAATTTTCCTCCGATTTCAAAATGAGAAACGGTTTTTGGATCCTCACAAGCCGCAAGTATTGAAGTCCTTGTCTGAGAAGGAACCTCAATAAAATTCTTAGATCTGAAAAAATCTCTTAAACGTCCGACAAGAAAGTCATAATCTTTTGCGCTTATCACTTCCTCCATTAAAATAGAAAAAATTAAAATAACTACTTAAACATATATATTATAAAATATATATTACACAAGATAAAAGATATATAAAACAAAAAACACTTTTTCATGTATATTTTTAATTTAAATGTATGACTCTCACACAAGAAGCCAAAAATAAAGCAAGCCCAAAAGAATTATTATTGAGGCACCAACAATAATTTTGATCAACCATTCCTTACGAAGATCCTTTCTTTCTTCTTCCTTCCTGATTTCAGCTCCCTGAACCTCCCCGTATTCAAATTCCTGCTGTTTTCTTAAAAGATTTTTTTTGTCTTCATTCAGTTCCCTCTTTTCTTCAAAAACAGATTTGACATCCTGCTCCGAGTCTTCTTTAGAAAAGTCGGGTTTCCCATTATTTTCTTTGTTTGCCATATTTCAATGGGGAATCAAAAGATTATAAATCTTTTTCGGAAAAAATAATATAGTTTTCTCCCCCTAAATCAAATTCTTCAACCAAATTGAAATTATCAGAAATAAAATCACGAATCCATTTTCGGTTCGCAAAAAACTTCTTTTTGCTCTGAATGCTCCTGGTTGCAAAACTTAAAACCACTTTATCCACCAAAGGAGTAAGATGAGTCAGAAATTTTTTAGAATAATTTCTTTCAAGCACTTCCAAACTATCAATTACTTTAAAAAGAAAAACAATTTTTGTTCCCTTTCCTTTTTTAACAATTTCATCTATTTTATTTATATCAAAGAGACTTTCATGAAAAAAAGAAACCTTCTTGGAATTTTTAAAAAAACTTTTTTGAAGATCTACAAGTTGCCCGACTGCCTCAACACCAACATACTCTACATTAAAACCCTCTTTTTTAAAAAAAGGAAAACTAAATCCGTTTATCCCGCAACCCAAATCATAAATTTTAATTTTTTCCCCAGAGTTCCCAATTATCTTTCTGTAAAGTTCGGAATAATAAGGAAACCTTTCCCTTGTTGAAAGATGTTTTTTCAAAAACCAATAAAAATTTTTTCTTTTTATTTTCAAAAGCTTATTTGATAAAAAGACTGTGTATATTTTCCTCAGGAGGTCACGAGTCATTTTTATTTTCTCCTCATCAGTCCTAAAAGGAGTATTAATTTTTTCAAAAACCAGTTCAACATCTTTTTCCGGAAGCATAGAAAATTCCTTTTTTTGTTTGATTTTTTTTATTAATTCTTCTTCCATAAACTTATAAAATTTGCAAAGTTTATTAGATTATGCCAATAAATGTAAATGACCCTGAATACTTAAAAGCGGAACTTGAATATTCAGATACGAAAAACCCCGAGGAAAAACTTTCGGCGCTAAACAAAATGATTTCCCATGCTCCAAAGCATAAAGGGGGGGAAAACTTAAGGCAGCAATTAACACAAAGAAGAAAGAAACTGGAAGGGGAAATTGAAAAAAAGAAGAAAAAAGGAAAATCAGGAAAACAAGGAATAAAAAAAGGGGAAATGCAGGCAGTAATAATCGGAAAAACAAATTCAGGAAAATCCTCCCTTCTAAAAAAATTAACCAACTCGGACCCAAAAATTTCGCCGGTTCAATTTACCACCAAAGAACCTACTGTGGGAATTATGAATTATAAAGATTCACCAATCCAAATTATTGAGATTCCGGCCATTGAGGGAGAAAATTTTGAAAGAGGGGTTGTACACACGGCAGACACGCTTGTAATTCTTATAAAAAATTTTGAAGAACTACTGGAAATAACTAAAAAAATTCCCCCTCATCAAGGAAAAGAAATAGTTGTGGTAACTAAATCGGATTTGCTCACTCCTGAAGAAAAAAGGAAACTTTTTGCAAAGATGCAAAGCAAAAAGTATAATTTTGAAATAATTTCCACCCTCCCTTCCCTCCACGAAGACAACATCGAAGAACTGAAAAAGAAAATTTTTGACTCTTTTGATGTTTTAAGAATTTTCACAAAAGAGCCTGGAAAAAATCCTGAAAAAAGGCCAATGATATTAAAACCCAATTCAAATGTGAGAGATGTTGCTGAAAAAATCCTTAAGGGGCTATCAAAAAAAATTGTTGAAACAAAAATTTGGGGGCCTTCTTCAAAATTTGGAGGGCAGGTTGTGGGATTAAACCACAAAATAAAAGATTTGGACACAATAGAATTTAAAACAAGATAATTGAAACGCAAAAATTGCTCTCACTTTTTATAAAATTCCGGATAAGCTTCCTTGTGCAGTTTTTTTATTGTTTTGCTTTCTCTAAAATTTTTTAATAACAAATTTATTTCTCTAGCAACAGAATTTTTCAAGTCAAGAGGATGAACCTCCTTGGCCTTAAAACCCTCTTCAAGAGAAAAATAATTCTTGTAAATTTTATTCCCTCCAAACTTTTCCGGTCGCTCAATAACAAATTCACTCTTCACCCCAAAAACCAAATATTTCACCAAAGCCATTATTCCATTATCCGGATTTCCCGAAATACATTCGGCTTTATTCATTTTTCTCCTAACGGTTTCTTCGTCATCCATTAAATCTATTTTTGTTCCTTCAAGGCTTGAGCTCATTTTTTCACCCATAAGCCCGCGAATAATGGGGTTCATTAGTTCAATTCTTCTTTTATATCCAATTTTGGGAAGGAATTCTCTTGCGTAAACCATTATCTTTCTCTGATCCATCCCAGCAAACTGTGCATCAACTTTTAGATACTCCTCATCAAGTGCCTGCATCAGAGGATAAATCAGACCAGAGAGTTTAATGATTTCCCCCGACGCACTTTTTATTCCCTCCGATGCCGCTTTATTGGAATCATGCAAACTCGTAACCGTGCTTAATTTTAACAAGTCTTCAAAATAATTTTTATCCAGTTGTAACTCCGAACCTTTTACAAACTCGGGTTTTTTCATGTCAACCCCTATCGTTTTTAAAATTAATTCAATTGCATTCTTGTAATATTTAACCCTTTTATTTAGCTCTTCCCAGGGAACGCTATCAAGAGCTGCATGTAAATCTGCAATTAAAATTTTAACCTTTATGCCGGCCCTTAAAAAATCTGCAACTTTCATCATTGGAAAAAAATATGCAATTGAAATGCTTCCGGTTGGCATGGTTCCCCAATAAAAAGAAACCTGCTTTTTGGATTTAATTAATTTTTTCAGTTCTTCCTCTCCCAAAATTTCCTGCGTGTTTCTCTTAATTAAATCAAACTTTTCCTTGGCATCCATATAAACAAATATAGAAACTTATTATTAAATGTTTCTGGAAAAAAACAAAATTAATTTTAATGCCCTTTCATTGCACCACACAAAAATGTAGATAAACCTTTATGAATAAAAAAACACAAAAAAAATTGTCTGTTTTTAACAGACTCTCTCCAACTTCGGTTGGTTAGGAAAGGCGGCTTCATGCCGGCTAATGAGTTGGCTTTTTACAACCGGCTCCGAGCGGGGCCATGCTTTCAAAAGTTTTTGGCCCCGCTCCAAAAATGAATCTTTATCACATAAAAAAATTTAAAGAATGATTTTTTCAAGAAAACCATGCTTATTGAATTGCTGCTTTGTCTTCTTGCAGGAATTTTAATTGGAACCTTAACAGGTCTCACCCCCGGAATTCACATTAACCTTATTTCAGGAATAATCCTCGCAATTTCCTTTTCAAGCTTTAATCCGGTTTATCTTGTGGTTTTCATTTCCTCTATGGCAATAACCCATACTTTTGTTGATTTTATCCCCTCCGTTTTTCTTGGTTGCCCTGACACGGACACTGAGCTCTCAATCCTCCCCGGGCACAACCTTCTAAAAAATAAAAAAGGATATGAAGCGGTATATTTGTCAAATGTAGGAAGTTTGCTTGCAGTTTTTGTTTTGATAGTAATCTTGGTTCCTTCAATTTTTATAATCCAAAATCTGAATCCATTTATAAGTTTAATAATTCCTTATCTTTTAATTGGGGTTTCCATGATTGTTGTTCTAACTGAAAGGAAAAAATCCCTTGCCCTTTTTGTGCTTCTACTGACTGGATTTTTAGGATATTCAATTAATTCATTTGATTTAACTCAACCCCTCCTTCCCCTTTTAACCGGGCTCTTTGGAGCATCAAATATAATTATTTCTATAAAAAATAAAACAAAAATCCCGGAGCAAGAAATTACAAAAACCAAGGTAAACATAAAAAAGCCCCTTCTTGGAGCTCTTCTTTCAGCCCCGTTTTGCAGCTTTCTTCCGGGAGTTGGTTCAGGTCAAGCAGCAGTGATTGGAAACTCCTTTGTAAAAAATGACCAAAAACAATTTATTGTCCTTTTAGGAATTGTAAACACCCTTGTTATGGGATTTTCATTTATTTCACTTTACGTTCTCGGAAGGACAAGAACAGGAACTGCACAGGCCATAAAAGAGGTTATAGGAAATCCCGGTACAAATTATCTTATTTTAATTATTGCTGTTGTTTTTATCTCAGGGATAATTGCTTTTTATTGGACAGACACCCTTTCAAAATTCTTTGCACTAAAATTTAAAAAAATAAATTACAAAATTCTTTCATATTCTACTCTTTTGGTTTTGATTATTGTTGTGTTTTTAGTTTCTGGGGTTGCAGGCTTTTTCCTGTTAATTATCTCAACCCTTACCGGAATTTATTGTATAAGCTTGGGGGTAAAAAGAACCAACATGATGGGCTGTCTCATTATTCCAACCATACTATTTTATTTTGGGTTATTATAAAAAATTATTCAAAACCACTGTTCTAATTTTTCCTGCTTTTCTTTTTCCCTTCCAAAAATACTTTCAATATATCCTTTTACTAAATTTAAATTCTGTTGCAAATAAGGGCTTAAATTATATTTTTTTGCAAGGGAAAGTGCAGGTTCAAGATATTTCTTTATTCCCCCCTCATGAATTGTGAAAATTATTTTTCCGTCACAAGAAACACATTTTCCATCCAAAGGAGGGCGCCTCATTATTTCATTGCATTTTACACAGCGAAATTCCTGTTGAGAAAATTTCCTAAGGTTGCCTCTTATATCTCTTATAAAATGCCTTTCTATAACCAGCCTTGCTGTATCTGCCGTGTCCGCCGAACGCAACTTTTCAACCAAAGCCATTTGATGTCCAACTTTGTCCTCCATACTTTCTAAAAGTTTGTAAGAGGAACAAACAACTCCTTCATTTATGTTTGTTGTGTTATGAGTAAAACCCAAATTTTTGAATGGGTCTTTCCCTTCCTTGAGTACCTTCCTTATTGTGGGGAGAAAAACTTTTGAAGAATGAGCCCCCTCCTCAGCGAGAGTATAAAGTTCAAGAGGATATTCATAACCCACTTCAAAATCCAAAATCTGGTCATCTACTTCACCTGCGTCAATTTTTGAATTGAGAACCAGCGGTGCATCTTGGGTCCCTCCACGGTGACTTGGCAAAAATTTTCTTGAAAAATTTAATAGAACATCTCCCAAAAGCATTATGGATGCTTCGTCCCCGTCACAATCTCTCCTTATTGCAGCATGCATGTAGGGGCTTGCCATCAGCCCAAGGGTATTTGAAAAACCGATAAACCTGCAAACAACCCCTGCGCAATTATGAGGAGCCATACAAACCCCAAGAGTCCCAACAAGATCTTCTCTTTTCTTTGCATTATAAAAAGGAGAAAGTCCGTATAACTTAATAAGAAGTTCATCAATAAAATTGCAAATTGAAATGAAAACATCTTCCCCTTTTTCATCGGGAGTTTCGGAGGAACTTGGAATTAAAACATCGTGAGGCATTAACTCAAGAAGTTGGTTTTCACTTTCAAGGGGGTTTCCGTAAATGTCTTCATCATAACCCAATTCTTTTAATTTCAAAATGCTGGTTCCAATTTCTTCAGGTTTAAAAGAAACTAAAGGTAACTCTGTTGCATCCATTCTTATCGTCCCGTCTTTATTTACTTGCAATCCATATTTTGCCCTCAAAATTCCTTTTTCAAGACGTTCAGGAATTTTAGATTCTGAACTCATTCCTCTTACACCTTTTATTAAAGGGGGGAGGGTTTCCTGAGTCAAATTAAGCCTTTCTTTTGCCCTATCAAAATAATTTTTTATTTCTATTTTTTGGTTGCAGAAGGGAAGACCTTCTTTTTGAGAATATTCCAATTTTTGATTAAAAGATTTTTCCTTAATATCAGAAAAATAATATCTTTTTTTGGTTTTTGAATTGCATTTCTCACAACTCCTGTAAATTGTTTCCCTCTCGCAAAATTCACAATAATAAAGAGGAAAAGTGCCTCTCACAAATCCCGCCTCATATGCAGCCTCCAGGCTTCTTAACCTTCCTCCTTGGCTTCCAACGGGAAACAAAACATTTGGACTGCCCGTGAGTTTTCTCACTTTTGCTTTTTCGGGCCTCCCCATTCTTGCGCCAATAAAATCCCCTGCCTTATTTTTTATCTCAAAAT
>JAHJRS010000076.1 GCA_018830845.1 Nanobdellota archaeon | reverse complement strand
TTTTAAAACAAATTTGCTTTCTCCTGACATGTTTGAATTTTTGTCAACTCCAACGGCGCAGTATGCAATTAGCATTGTGCTTTTAGTATGGAGCTTAATCTGGCAGCTTTTTGCAATGTGGAAAGCAGCGGTAAAAAAACATAGGATTTGGTTTGTAGTGCTTTTCCTTGTGAGTCTTTTCGGGTCTTTTTCAGTTATAATTTCAATCACTTCAACATTTGGAATCCTTTCAATTCTTTACTTTTTTATTTTTTCAAGATTCAGATTTGAAAAAGAAGGGTTGGTTTTTGAAAGATGGGTAAAGAGCAAGAAAAATCCAAAAAAGAAATGAAAATAACCCTTAAAAACCCCCTAACTTTCTAGTTTTATGAAGAATAGTGAATATGAACTTCTTGCACCTGCAGGGGATTTTTCAATGCTTACCAGCGCAGTCAGGGCAGGTGCCAATGCAGTTTATTTTGGTTTAAAAGAATTCTCAATGAGAGACAATGCAAAAAATTTCTCAATTGAAGACCTCAAAAAAATAAATGAAATTTGTGGCAAAGAGGTTAAAAAATATTTAACTTTGAATGTAATTGTTTATGAGGAAGAAGTTTCAAAAATTGAAGAAATTTTAAAGAAGGTCAGGGGGAAAATTGATGCAATTATATGTTGGGATTTGTCTGTCATAAATTTGTGCCGCAAATTAAAAATCCCTTTCCACGTTTCAACTCAGGCTTCAGTTTCAAATTCAGAATCCGCAAAGTTTTACAAAAGTTTGGGGGCACAAAGAGTTGTCCTGGCAAGAGAGTTAAGTCTGGAGCAGGTAAAAAAGATTTCAAAAATTATTCCTGTGGAGTGTTTTATTCACGGGGCAATGTGTGTTGCTGTTTCGGGAAGGTGCTTCATGTCTCAGGAGCTTTTCAAAAGAAGCGCAAACAGAGGGATGTGTGCTCAGGTTTGCAGGAGAAGCTACAAAATAACAGACGAAGAGGGAAAAGAACTAAGGATAAATCGAAACACCGTAATGTCAGCAAAAGATTTGTGCACCCTTCCATTTTTTGACAAATTAAAAGATGCAGGAATTGTTTCTTTTAAAATAGAAGGCAGAAACAGGGATGCAAGATATGTTGACACAGTTGTAAGAGTTTACAGAAAAGCTCTTGACAAAAATTTAACCAAAGAAGAAATTAATGAAGGAATAAAGGAACTAGAAAAAGTTTACAACAGAGGCTTTTCTTCAGGGTTTTATCTGGGAGTTCCAACAAACGATGATTTTTCAAAAGTTGAAAATTCAGCCGCGACAACAAAAAAACAGTTTATTGGAAAAGTTACTCATTATTATCCTAAGGCGGGCGTTGGAACCATCTTTATTTCAACAGGTGGCATTTCAGTTGGAGATGAAATAAATATAATGGGGAATACCACCGGAATAGAAAAAATTAAAATAAAAAGACTTGAAATTAAAAATAAGTCCGTGAAAAATGCCTCTAAAGGAGACGAAGTCGGAATCAAACTCCCAAGGGTAAGGGAAAATGACGATGTTTACCTTATAAAAGAAACCAATTTTATTTAGTTATTTTAATTTAATTAACTTTTCATGTCAACCGGAATTCAAACGTTGTTGAAGAGGAGCATATTATTTGTTCTCCGCTATCCGGATCAACCATGTATGGAACTACTTCAACTTTATTTGCATTAAAAACTCCTGTAAGAATTGTTCTTGTCTTTACCCCTGCAGGTCCAAGTGTATCTCCAAAATCCAAAGGGTCAGTGTTTGCCGTCTCACTATAAAAAATTAATAGGGCGCCAACCTCTGCAACATTACTTGCTCCTCCGCTCCTTCTTAGAGTAACATTGTAATTCGCATTCGACTCCTCTCCTCCTGCGGATGTAATGTTTATAACCCTAGTTGCACGAAGTTCAATTTCAAAACACGAGGCCTGATTTAGTGAGCTTGTGCTTGTTGACAAAAGATTTCTAATAGGGCCCCAAATAATTGCTATCGCAGCAAGAACCAAAAGAACAATTATCAAAGTCGTAACAACAGTTGATAACCCTTTTTTTTTACTCATTTTTATTCCCTCAATTATAACTATTCTTAATGGGAATTCTAATATAAAAAGTTATCTTTTGAAAAGAAGTATTCTTTAACAAACCAAATTAACTCAAGCTTTCATTGTTTCCTCAAGCTTTTTTTTAAAAAATAATAAAAAAATAAAATAAATTTACAACCGGAATTCAAACGTTGTTGAAGTAGGACATGTTACATCCTGACCGCTGTTTTCATCAATAAAGTAAGGAATTACTTCTACTTTATTCGCATTCGCAAGATTTGTGCTCACACTTGCAGTTCTAACATCTAAACTTGAAAGAAGTTGGCTGAAGCTTTCAGTTTGACTATTTGCTGTATCAGTGTAGAAGATTAATTTTGCTCCTGCATCAAAGTTTCCCGTAGAGCCTCTTCTAAGAGTAACATTGTATGTTTGATTAGTTACATCAGATGGGTCTAAGATTACTCTTGTTGCTCTAATTTCCAAATCAAGACACTTTGTCTGATCAAGAGAACTGCTACTCTGAGTCAAAAGTTGCCTTATAGGACTCCAAATTATTCCAATTGCAGCAAGAACCAAAAGAACAATTATCAAAGTCGTAACAACAGTTGATAACCCTTTTTTTTCTCTTTTCATTTTAACCTCCTTTTCTTTATCTGAAGCATTACTGCTTAATAGGATAAAATAAATCTACTATAAAAAGGTTATTGTTATTTTAAATTCAGGCGTTTTTATTGAATTTGTCGAGAAGCTCAAAAAAATCTTTGGAATCCATGGTTTTGTCCACTTCTGTGATTCCAACATGCTCTGCGAATCTTAAAAATGTTTCAGGTTTGTATCCCTTCTTTTTTATTGAAAGGAGTGTGGGCAGTTTAGAGTCATCCCACCCAGAATAAATTCCTTTTTTTATTCCTTCTTTAAATTTTGTCGTTGAAAATTCAAGGTCCTTAAAGTGGATTCTTCCAATAAAAGCAGTCCAGGGGAATTTTTTCCCAAGAGCTTCAAAAATTAATTTTTGCCTCTCTGAATTGTCCCTGTGATCTTTCCCCCTTATTATGTGGGTCATTTTTAATTCAATGTCATCAACAGCGACCGAAAGGTTCATTAGGGGCCAGACAAAATATTTTGTGCCCTGTCGCGGATGAGGGGTTTTGTTTATTCTTGCAAGCGGAAAATCTCTCATTGCAGGGTTTTTGTGGCCCATGTCCGACTTAAATCTCAAAACGGCTTTGCCCTCTTCATATTTTCCTGCAAGCATTCTTTTCCACCTTTCTTTTTGAGTTTTTAAATCCAAATTTCTACACGGGCATTCTTTTTTTCCTTGGGCAAGATTTTTGAAATTTTCCTGAGTGCATTCGCAGACATATGCTTTTTCTTTGTTAAGCAATTTTTGAATATATTTGTAATAAATTTGAATCCTATCCGACTGAATAATGGTTTTGGAAATTCCCCCGCTTAGCCATTCCCCTTCCTTTTTCAAAAGATTGTAACTTTCAGGGTCTATGTTTTCAGGATTTGTGTCTTCAATTCTTAAATAAAATTTTCCGCCGTATTTTTTAACATAAGCAATGCTTAAAGCCGCAACAATAGCGTGCCCGACATGGAGAGGTCCCGAAGCCGAAGGAGCAAAGCGCATAAAAACTCCTTTTTTAGTGTTTGGAAGTTCCGGAAGACCTTCACGAGATTCTCTTTCGGACAAAATTTCTGAAAATTTTTCAAACTCCTTTTTTTGTTCATCCAAATTAAGTTTTGAAACCTCTTCAACAGCTTTTTGTATTTTAGGCATTACACTTTTAACTTCTGACTTTTCAAGTCCTTCATTAAAAAGGGCCGAGATGACAGAACCAGAATTTGCCCTTCCCCCATAATGTATTGCATTTTTTAGGGCATATCCTTTTATTTTTTTATCAAGATTTTTTATCATAAAATAGAATTAGTGGAAGAAGTTTATTAATTTAATTGATTAGAAATTCTTTAAAAATCCATAATGTAAAGATTAAAATTGTGTAGATTGTAAAATATTTAATCAGATATTCTCCTTTCTTTCCCGGAATCAAAATTTTTGTCAATTCTTCATCTTTTTCATACTTTCGGTGAAATTTTCTCAGGGGGCACTTTCCCCCGTTTGCAATAAGTGCCATTGATTCAACAATTATAACAAATCCCGAAAAGTTATCCAAATCCCTTTTGTAATCTGATATAAATGAATAGGTCAAAAATCCCACGCAAAAAATAAAAAGAAGGCTTGTTAAGATATGAACTCCCCTCCAGAAATATTTCATAATTTTTTTCATGCGGTTTTTAGATTTTAATATCCAATTCTCTGCTTTCTTTCAAGAACTTCAACTTTTTGTTTAAGGTGATAAATTTGGTTTTCAAGGTCTTCCATTTTTGTTGTCATATCTGAGAGCCGTTTTGTAAGTTTTCTCTTTCTTTCTTCAAGACTTTCACCGGACGAGTCTGAAGAAGTTGCACTAGCAGGGCTTCCCCCTCCAAAAAAACTGAAAAATCCTCCTCCTGAACCTGAAGGTTCTTCCTTTTTTTCCAAAGATTCATCAGACTTAAAATTTTCAACCCTTTCCTGATTTTTTCTCATTCTCTCGGAGAGGTCAATGTATTTTTCTTTTTTCTTAAAGAGCACCATGGAAAACTAAACCCTCTTAATTATTTAAATTTACTCATTAGAATATTTTTTAAAGATGTTCTCCTAATAATATGTATGGTTCAGACCATTGCAGAAATAATAAAAGAGGTAACGGGAAAAGAACCCGAAGCAGAGCACAAGCTTGTTTATGATTCTCCGACTGAAACACTTGAGCCAATTTATTTTTTTATTCTTGACCTAATGGGTGACATGGGGCTTAAACCAGAAAAACTGGTTGACAACTTTGTTTCGAGCCCGGGTTCCCAGCACTTTGGGGATATGGGGCAAAGGGCATCAATTATGCAACAGCAGGGCTCAAAACTCTTGGCGGATATCAATACTGTTCTAAGGAGTATTCTAAACTTAATTTATGATTTAAGAGAATTCAAAATAAGGCTTCAATCATACGAAGACTTGAAAAACCCAAAGAAAAAAGCAGGTGCGCTTTTAAGCCTGAAACAAATCTGGATGGACAAAGTGGACATTAACAAAGGAAATTCTTCAATCAAGGCTATGGCTTTAGGGCAGTCAGGATTTAATACCCTAATTGATGCATTTTTGATTGTGAATAATGAAGAAGATATTGAAAAACTTGACCTTAACCAGATTGTGAAAAGAATTTTGAAACCCCGAATCCATGAGTTTAATATTTGGGTAAGGGAGTCTGAAGGGGAATTAAAAAAAAGATTCCAGATTGAAAAAACTTACCTTAAAAGCCAGGTTAATTCTTTGAAAATTTATTCAAGATGGGCAAAACCATATCTGAGGGCTGCTCAGGATTTGGAGATGTCTGACGGAAGCAAAAATCCGTCCTTAGTTAAAATGTTTAATTCTCTTGTGTTGGAACTGGCACTTTTTGGAAGGCAAACTCTCGATGTGAGAAGTGAGGCAAAGGCGGGAAACTTTCCACCTTTTTTTGCGACTGAAAAATTTTTGAATTCTTTAGGGGAAGAGACTTACAACACTTGCGTTCTTATTGATTTTTATTTCAGGGGAATCCCCTCAAGAACGCAGGCAGGTTTTGTAGTCGGGGGAAGAGCCGAAATTACTTTCAGAGGGTATTCATTGACCGGAAGCGAGATAGACGAAATTCATAAAAAACTTGGAGAGTCGGATTTTGATGATGCAGTAAGTTTGATAGAGGGAGCCACAACTGAAAGCCTCGGAGCCTTAAAAGAGGATATTGATGCTTACCTTAATGATGAGGATGAAGACATAGAATCTGGGGTAGAAAAGTCGCGGGGGAATAACCCCTTCCTGGCGCTTTTTGGTTTTTACAATCCCAAAAAAGAAAAAAAAGACAATGAAAAGAAAAAAAAGAAAATAAGAAGCCCTTACAGAAAACATCTGAAGTGGTATGAAAAAGAATATTTTATCCCCTCAATTGAGGAAAATACTATTAAAATAACAAAGGCGCTTTTTGAAACATATAAAAAGGCCCACGGGATGGTAGCTTTTTGAAACATATAAAAAGGCCCACGGGATGGTAGCTTTCCCTTCCCCTTAAAATTTATAAAGTTAAGAAAGGTCGGTTTTTTATGGAAATAAAAGAGAATTATCTTTTTTACGTGAAGGACCATCTAAAAAAGTTTTCAATGTGGAAACCGGATGACACTTTTTATTTTCTCCTGAACAGAGATTGTGAAAACCGGGATGGAGGTTCTTTAAAAGATGTTAACAATTACCTGAAAGATTTTCAGGAAAAAGGGATGCACGAACTGGTCAATAAAAAAATAAGGAAAAATTCTTTAATTCTTAAATTTAGGGCAATTCCTCACAGGGACAGCGAGGCATTCAAAAATCCTTTTGGGTACAAAAAACATTTTGTCTCACTAAAAATTGTTCCGGTTTTAAGCCTTGAAAATAAAGTTAAGAGGTAGTTCTGTTAAGGTTAAAATTACAAAAAATTAAATATATGTTTCTCTTGAAACAATCATGGCAAAAAAGAAAGAAGAAGAAATTTCCCAGAATTGGTTTGAAGACCATGAGTCTTATGATGAAGAAGAGGAGGAAGAGGGAGACGAAGAATTGTCAGAGGAAGATTTGGAGGAAGCTGAGGAGGCTTTAGAGAGGGAAGAAGAATTTAATTCAAGAGTAAGGCATTTTCTTGCCAACCAAAAACGGGATGTTTCTTTGGAAAATATAGTCGATATCCCTCCTTCAAGCCTTGAAGAAATGCTTCCTAAGAAAAAGGAAGAAGATGAAAAAAGTGAAGAAAATTTGGATTACCTCTCCGGAAATAAGATTGAAGGAATGAAATATCAGGCTTTCGAACCTGACACAAAATTTTCAAGACCGGATATGTCCTCCACAGAAAGAATTTTGGAAGAGCAAAAAGCCTTTTACAACCGTTTTAAATCTGCGGCGGAAAACATAGTTGGAGAGAACAAATCTGATTGGAATCCCATAACTCCTGAGGACACTATAAAGAAGGATTACCTTACAAAAAGGAAAATTTGATTAAACAACCTTTATCAATAATTTAATAAATCTCTTTTTCGTGTCTTTATTGAGGTGAAAAGATGCCCAAAGATTATACTATTGAAAATGTTTATGAGCCGGGTTACAATTCGTTTTCCCCATCTGATGATTCTCCTTATTTAGGAAAAAAAGGTTTTATTCCGGCACATCAATTGGGACTTACAACTGACCCGCGTGTTGCAAACCAAATTGCAGCCTTGAGCCAGTCTTTGAATCAGGGAGTTTCGGTAATGGAAATTGGAACTCTTTCTCCACAGGTTTTTGAAACTATTCCCAAACAGCATTTTGCAGAGATGAGAAGAAAAGCAAAACTTGTAGAGGCTGATTTAACCCTTCACGCCCCCATTCAGGGAACAGACCCTTCAGGTTTTGGGCAACAGGGTTATGAAGAATCAAACAGAATTTTAGTCGAAAGACAGCTTAAGGATGTTATTGACAAGGCAATTGAGCTTGACCACAAGGGGAATATGCCAATAACAATTCATGGTTCAAACGCAGCAGGTTCAAACTGGAAATATATAACTGATGAAAATGGTGAGAGAAAGAAAGTGACCGAAATGCTTGTCGCTGTGGATAAGGAAAGCGGAAAATTGGTCCCCTTAAAAGAAGATATTAAGTATAGCCCTGAAGGAGGTAATTTTCAAACCGGAGAAAAAATGAGCCCTGAGGACTCCTTAATTGCTCACAATAGAACTCAGTGGAGAAAAGATGTTGACAGTGTTTTGTTTGAAAAAGAAAATGCAGACAGAATCTTATCCGAAGTTTACCCCATCGCAGGGAAGTATTACCATCAATTGCAGCAAAAGAAAATAAATTTCAATCAATTAACTCAAGAGCAAAGGGAGCAGATACTAAGCCTCCAGACGGCAAACTCCCATATTCATCAGGCAGAGCTTTCGGTTCATAATTTGTTTAATAAGGCCTACCAATATGCAGGAAAAACCGAGGAGGAAAAGGAAAAAATAAGAAATCAATTAAAAAAATTTTCAGAAGAATATGAACGAAACCTTTATGGAGGTTATACTTTAAAGGAGCTTGAAAAATTGAAAGATGAAGAAAAACAAAGAATTGCTGGTTCTGCAAGAAATGATTTAAGAAACCAGTCCTATGCAATACAAAATCTGGCCGAAAATCTGAGAAGCTTAAACAACAGCAAATACAACGTCGGAATGTTGCAGGATATAGAATCTTTCTCGATAGATAAGGCCTCAGATACTTTTTCAAATGTTGCACTTTATGCTTATGAACAAAAGAAAGAAAAAGCTCCGGCGCTTTCAATTGAGAATTTGTATCAGGATATTGGGTTTTCCCAGGGTGAAGACCTTAAAAATTTAGTTGAAACTTCAAGAAGAAAGTTTGCTGACAAGCTGGTTAATGAAAAAAAAATATCCAAGAAAGAAGCCGAAAAAATTGCCGCAAAATTAATTGGCGTAACTTTCGATGTAGGTCATCTTAATATGTCCAAAAAGTTTGGTTACACTGATGAGGAGTTGGTTGAGGAGGCAAAAAAAGTTTCACATTTAGTTAACAAAGTTCACTTAACTGACAACTTTGGTTTTAATGATACTCATCTTCCCCCTGGAATGGGAAACGTTCCCTTCGAGGCGCTTTTGGAAGCCTTGGGCGAAGAAGGTGCAAAAGCAATAAAAATTAATGAAGTTGGAGGGTGGTTTGAGCACTTTAAATCTTCTCCATTTCCACAGATTTTAGAAGCTTATGGTTCTCCTGTATATTCATCGTCAACCGGTCCATATTGGTCTCAGGCAGGAGGATTCCAGCAAAGTTATATGGAAGGCTACGGACAAATGCTCCCATCGACAAATTATCAAATGTTTGGAGCGGGATTTTCCCAGCTCCCTCAAAGCCTTGGAGGTCAGCAGGGTCGGGGTCAGGAAGGCGGTGGAAGAATGGGTGGGGGAGGATTTTAATCCCCAAAATTTAAATACCTGAAAATATATATTGGAGTATAAAGATGGCGAAGAAAAAAGTAAAAAAAGTTTCAAGAAAAAAAGTTTCGAAAAAAGCAATTTCTTCCTCTCCAAAAAAAAACACCGCAAAAACTTTAAAGTTCAAAACAGATCATGAAATTGCAACAGACTTCGCGGTTAAAGCTTACGAAAAGTTTCAAAAAATAATAAAATCAGTTGTTCTTTTTGGCTCAGTTGAAGAAGAAAAGACAACCTTAGGTTCCGATATAGATATAATTGTAATTGTTGATGACGTGTCTCTTAAGTGGGATCAGGAGTTAATTGCATGGTACAGAGAGGAGCTTGACAAAATTTTACAAATAAACCCTTACAATGCAAAGCTTCACATAAATACAATTCGTTTAAGTACGTGGTGGGACGACCTTATGAGAGGGGACCCCGTGGTTTTAAACATCATAAGAAGCGGTTTTCCGGTTCTTGACCATGCAGGTTTCATTGAGCCTTTAAAATATTTAATGCTTAGGGGAAAAATAAAAGGAACCCCTGAGGCAATTTATCAGTGCATCCAAAGGGCACCATCACACTTGGCAAGAAGCAAAGCCGCAGAGTTAACAGCAATTGATGGTGTTTATTGGTCAATGGTTGACGCAGCACATGGAGCGTTGATTGCAGCAGGTTATTTTCCTCCGTCTCCCGAGCATGTCATGGTTGACTTAAAAGAAGCTTTTGTTGATAGAGGATTTTTGAAAATGAAATA
>JAHJRS010000006.1 GCA_018830845.1 Nanobdellota archaeon | reverse complement strand
AGATTTCCAAACAGCCCACATGTCATAAATGGAAATTAGTAAAAGAAGAATTATTACGGTGGTTAAGTTAAGTATTTGAACAAATACCGCGGCAATTCCAGGGTAAATTAAAAGTTCGGTTAAGTTGTGAACCCAGAAGTTTCTCTTGTAAATTTTGAAAACAGCAAGCGGGATTGCAAAAGCCAGTCCAATTAGGGATGCATATTTTATTTCAGGTAAAAATGCTGTAAATGAAATTCCAAGGGCAAGAATGGTCACTGCAAAAAACCATGTTCTCAAAATAAACCGCGCATTCAATTTTACCAAAAAGAATATTAATGAAATTGCAATTATCAACGAAAAAAGGAATGAAACCAAAAGAGAAAGGAGGTCAATTCGCTCTTCCTGGGCATCAAAACTCATTCCATATGGAAGTGCTTTTCCAGTGTTGTTTACAACTTCCCCACCAACAATTTTTTCGGTTGCGTATGTGCCTACAACGTAGAGCCCAATAAACTGCGCAATTAAAAACATAGCGAGGATAATTACAGTAATTTTTTTATTGTGCTTCATAAAATTCCCAAAGGAAATTAAGTTTTTAAAGTAATTGTATCACAACAAAATTTATTAACAAGAACCCCCGGAATTTTTTATGGAAGAGTTATATTTTGTAACAGGCAACAAGGAGAAGTGCAAGGAAGTGAATAAAATTTTAAAGGGGAAAATAAAATTTGCAAACTTAAATCTTAATGAAATTCAATCAGGAGAAATATATGAGATTGTGAAACATAAAGCAAAAGAAGCATATAAAATTCTCGGAGAAAAAGTCGTTGTTGAGGACATTTCTCTTTATCTTGAATGCCTTAACAGATTTCCCGGACCATTTGTTAAATTTATGATTGCTTCAATTGGGTCTGAGGGAATTTACAAGATGGTAAAAAATTACAGGGAAAAAACTGCAGTTGTAAGATGCGTTGTCTGCCATTTTGACGGAAAAGAGTTTAAATTTTTCACCGGAGACGTCAAAGGAAAAATAGTTTCCCCCAAGGGAAAAAATGGGTGGGGATTTGACCCTATTTTTATGCCTGACGGAAAAAAGAAAACTTTCTCGCAAATGAAAAAGTCGGAAAAAAATGAAATTTCTCACAGGGCAATTGCATTGAGAAAATTTAAGACTTTTTTGGAAAAATAATTTATCTTAATCTAATTGTTTCAAGCCCTCTTGGAACGGTTGTTTCAACTCTGTTCGTTTTGTAAATTGAGGAAGCAAGATCAAGTGATTTTGAAACTTCACCGTGATTAATAATAATTCTTTTTGGCTTTGGTTCCATATTTCTAACATAATTCATTAATTCATTTCTACCAGAGTGCGGGCTAAGCCCGTTTACAAGTTCAACTCTCATATTTACTTCAAGGGTTTTGTTTCCCCCCTCATCCTCAATCATAACCTGTTTTGCCCCTTCCTGAAGTTGCCTACCCACTGACCCAGGTCCCTGATAACAGCTTAGAATCATGAGGTTCTTTGGATTTCCTGCAAAGTGTTTCAAATATTCAACTGAGGCTCCCCCAACAAGCATACCAGAAGTTGCAATTACAATGCATGGCCCCCCTTCAATTACTTCTTTTCTCTCCTGGGGTGAACCAACTCTTGAAAAAATGTCTGAAGTGAATGGATTGTTATCCTGAAATACCATGCTTCGTATGCTTGTAGAAAGGAAATCAGGATAAGCAGTATGAATTGCATTAATGTCCCAAATCATTCCGTCAACATACATCGGGATTTTTGGAAGTTCCCCGGTTCTTATCGCTTCTTCAACTCTCAGGAGAGTTTCCTGTGCATGACCAAGACCCAATTCGGGAAGCAAAACTTTCCCGCCATTTTCAATTGTTTCTTTCACAAGACCAATGAACCTTTCCTCTGTTACTTTTCTTGGAGGAAGTATATCATTTTTCCCTCCATAAGTTGATTCCATTTGGAGAGTTTCAACTCTTGGAAATTTATTCACTGCAGGGTCAAGTAGTCGCGTTTTTCCGTATTTGGTATCTCCCGAATAAAGAAAATTGTGCGCGCCATTTCCTATGTTTAAATGAATCTGTGCTGAACCAAGAACGTGCCCCGCATTGTAAAAAGTTATTCTAATGTCAGGGGTTATATCATGAACTTCATTATAATTTAGGCAAATTGTTCTTTTTACCATTTCCGAAACGTCACTTGAAGAAAAAATTGGTGCCGACGCCTGCTTGTATGAGACCCCTATAAAATCCAGCGCTAAAAGAGATGCAATGTCTCTGGTTGGAGCGGTCATATAAGTTGGTCCCTTGTAACCCATCT
>JAHJRS010000075.1 GCA_018830845.1 Nanobdellota archaeon | reverse complement strand
CGTGGGGGAGAAACTTTCCAGTTTCCTCTTGCAATTAACATTGAAGGAAATGTTGCAAGAAAAATTGGTTCGGGAAATTCAGTTCCGGAAACCAGCATTGACTTGTGCACCGAAGGTTCAGAATCAACTGTGACGGTTAATTTGGTTGATTCTTCGGGCAATGCTGTTGAGGGAGATGTCTCTTATGAATGTTTTAGTTCAAAGTGTCAAATAGGAGGAACTCAAAACGGAGTGATTACGGGAAGCTTCCCGCAATGTGTGAATGGCAAGGTAATTGTTCAGAGCGGAGGATATAGGAAAGTTTCACATATTTTCTCGACGGTTGAGGGAGGAAGCACAACAATAGTTATGGATAAAATTTACACTAAAAATGTTTTAGTAAACCTTAGAAATTCTCGTGGAGACGAAAAAGCAATAATAAGTTTCAACTCTGAAAGTTCAGACGAATCCCATACAATTTCTTATCCTGAACAAAATCAGATTAGTCTTGGTCAGGGAGCATACACAATTCAGCTTTATGTTTATGATGAATCCGAATTAACTTTTGAGGCCACAACAACGCAGCAGTGTGTTGAAGTTCCTTCGGGAATTGGGGGTTTGATAGGATTAACTCACAAAGAATGCACAAGCATAAACATTCCCAAACAGACAATTTCAAATGTTTTGGTTGCGGGGGGAAGTGCTCAGGCCTTTCTTTCTGAAGCGGATTTAGCGGGAAACAACAGAATTAGAATCAGCGTTGACAGATATAATACTCCAAGTTCACTTCAGGAGCTTCAGA
Organism: Nanobdellota archaeon; assembly: GCA_018830845.1. Lineage (GTDB taxonomy): Archaea > Nanobdellota > Nanobdellia > Pacearchaeales > GW2011-AR1 > GW2011-AR1. The sequence goes on along the minus strand of JAHJRS010000075.1, from coordinate 9,452 downwards.
TAGTTTATACTTTGGTTGATTCAAAAAATTTAGAGGTGGTTTTTATATGAATTTAAAAAGAATTTTGATGGGGCTTTTCATTCTCGCCTTTTTTATTAGTTTTACATCGTCATCTTATGTTCAATCAAGTTATCAATTTGTCCAACCCGGATCTACAAGTCGTTTTTTGGATACAAGTCCCCGGACTGTAACTTTTGAAAGTGAGATGTGCCAGAAGGGACAGGACTTTATTTTGCAAATTGCTCCGGGAGGATGCACACCCCCCGTTGTAAGAAGCGATTTGTTAGAGGAGCAGGATGTTCCAATTTTTTGTAAAGTTCAGGCAATGAAGATAAACCCTGCAGTAAATATAAAATCAATTGATTCAATAAGTTTTGGAAGCGAGTATCCGCGTGACGTGAGAACAATTGATTTTTTCCCTAGTTATTCTGCTTTGGGGCTGGACAGGCAATTATCAAACCTAAGATGGAATGACATTGGTTATGCGGTTATTTTCTTGAGGGCAAACTCAAATGAGTCATCGATGCCTGATTTTGTCGAGGGAAATCTTTCTGCAAGAATAAGGTACAACGCTTATGATGCTTTTGGCTCAGTTGACAGAACGGTTTACCTTCCTCTTATTAAAGATCAGGAATTTGAGTATAACCAAGGACAGTATGCTTTTTTTAATAACATGGGATATTTAAGAGCTGATTCAATAGGTGCCGATTCAGCGTCGATTTCAATTTATTCGGGAATAAATGCAAATTACCTCAGCGGACCAAACAACCAAAAACAGAGAGTTTTGGGTTACAATCTTGATGTTGGTGAAAGCTCACCAAACTTCTTTCTTCCCGGCTTTGGATGTTTTGCTTCTTCAATTTTGAGGCTTGACAATGTTGAAGGTCAGGACACAAAGGCAGTGATAAGGGTTGATGCAGGTGAAGTTAGTGAGTTAAAAAAAGGAGAAAATTTTCTCAATGGCGTCTGTCGGCTGACTTCTGATCCGGTTAGACAGGGATTAAGGGAAACCGTTGATATTTCATGCCGTGCTGATGACGGTGGAAAGTCTTTTACATTAAGAATTGAGCCGACGGTAAAATTGAATATTGAAGGGGTTGAAGGAAATTATCAGGTTGGAGACTATTTGTACACTGAATTGGATGAAAATATTTATTTGGGTTATGTTGGAACGGATGATAAAAAAGGAGAACCAACCCTTCAAAATTCATTAATTTTCTTGGTTTCAGTTCCTGGTCCCAAGATGAATAAGCTCGATTCTACCACTTTAGATAGGGTTGGAAGAGTTGCGGAGGATAGTTTAAGAAAGGACAGGAGTATCTCCGACGCTGCAAAAACGGTTTTTGGATTTCTAGCAACTGCCTGGAATTGGTTGGAGGATTCAAACAATTTTGAGAGAATTAATTTTGGAGAACCAAGATTGGTATTTGGTAAAACGGTGAATATAGAAAGTTTTGGTGTGGGGACAAATTTAGCATTCAATAATGCGACTTTAAACGGGTATTATGGAAGTGCAGTTTCTGATTATGAAAGGATTAAAAATAATTTTGCAGGGGAAAGGTATCCTATTGGGGACAACAGGACACTTGATGAAAGGGCAATGGCTCAGTTAATAAGTTTGTCAAGCATTTTGCAGCAGAATGAAGACTTGAAAAGGTATTGTGATGACTTTGATGCAAGGTATCCCGACTCAACTCTTGACACAACTCCGTGTAGGGGAATTCCAAAATATTTTAATGTAGGAGTCTCAACACAAAGTATTTTGATAGGTGGGAGTTACAGGGAAATTTCTTTTGAAGGAATTCGTATTCCAACCATTGATGAGTATGGAATTGAACTTACTATTAGAAGAGAAAATAAGGTTAAGGGTGTCCAGATGATAAAAAATGATTTAGTTTATTTAGGGGTTTTGTTTAATCTCTCTGATGAAGGTAACACCGAGTACATAAAACTCAATGAAATTCTTGATGAAACTCACGCAAGTATTGATTTTCATCTTGAAAACAAAAGCATTCTTGCCCAAACAGGAGATATCCTTTCTTCACGGGCAAGCAGACTGACACTCAATGAGCCCTACAACATTGGGGGAACAGCTTATACTTTTGTTATAAACCGAATTAATCTTGACAAGGTTGCAAAAGTTTCAGTTCACACCCAGATAAGGGACACTAGTACGGCAGATTTTAAATTCAAAGTCGGAATAGAAAAGAGGTCTATTAAGCTTTCTCCGGATCAGATTCGTTCTCAGATAGAAACTTTCACAGCCTTGACAAACAGACTTAAAAGTATTTCTGATTCTCTTGGAACCGTCGTTGATGTTTATCAGACTGCGTGTCAAAGTGTAGGTGCCATTTTGGCCGTTAAAAATTTGATTTTTAATTCCGGAACTGAGTCTGTTGCAAGAAATTATGTTATGAGGGGTGAGGGAGGTTGGAATGAGAGATGTTCAACTCTCAGGGTTAGAGGAAATGTTTATTCTACGCAGGAAGAGTGTCTTTTAGATAATTCGGGATTGATAGAAGAGGAAGTTTCACAAGTTAGTTCAATTATGGAACAACAAAATAATCAATTTAGTCAGCTTGAATCTCTTCCCGGGGTCACATCTTCAGGAGGTTTATTTGGGGAAGATCTTGTTGATCAAAATGCTTTAATTGAAATGGGTTATTCTGAGGCTGTCATAAGCAGTCTTCCTTCCTCACTTTCAGATCCTCAGGGAACTCATCCAAATATAGATATGCAAAAAATTCACACTGCACTTTCTCCTGAGGGATTTAAGTCAAACATTTATAGTCTTGATGAAGCAAGAGAAATTGAACTTTATGCAAAGCTTTACGAAGAAAATCCACAAAATATTCATTATCAAACAAAGTTGTATTCTCTTTTATACGGTCTTCAAACAAATAAAAATGCAGATATTGTTTCAACTACATGGTCAGGTTCTATGCAGGGCGTGTCTCCAAATCAAATTGGAGTTTTAACTTCGCAAGGTTCAAGGGCACTTAATTATCTTGGTTTGACTCTTCAGAATACAGGAGTTTCAATCGGAGGAGTCGACTCCAGCACACCAATTTATCTTGCCCAAACAGAAACAGGAGGTCAATATATTCTTCTTTTGGATGATTCTGCCGGAACAGATACTTATACAATCAGAAGAGATTCTGAAAACAGAATTATGGTTTTTGATTCTTCAGGGACAAGAGTTAGTGATGAGTCGGCTTTGTCAGTGTTTAATAATGTTTATTTCAAAAAAATTGATATCTCGGAAAATACTCCAATAACAAACCCTGAAATAAAATATTATGAAACTGACCCTTTCAAGGGTCTTCCTGCTGTAGTTCCTGTTCGACCGGAGAAAGGATGGTATGTTTATATTACTCAACCCACACCAACGATAACAACAAGTGTGATTAATCCCTCGAGCGGAGGATATGATGCTTCTGCAAGAGTAAATAGTTTTTGGATTTGCAATGCGGGTTCTAATGGAATAATGGAATACAACCCAATGAATGACATGTGCCAGTTTGTGATTTTAGGAAACTCAAACACCTATACGAGCATTGGTTCTCTTACTACAAATGAAGCGGTGAATCTTATTAATAATGCTGTTAGTGCAATTGAAACTGCTTCAAGGGCCTACCAAAATGGCGTCCAGAACGTGAGAATAAATGGGGTAACTTATGGTGTGGGGGCACCTGCAGTTAACACTCCAACTACTCAGTGTACTGATATAATGAGTCCGTCGGACTGTAAACTTTTATTTAATGCATGTGACCCTGTGATTTGTCCTTCATCGAGGTGTAATTTTGGAGGAGAATATCCTGTGAGAGATGTAATCCAATCAGGGATAATAGGAAGTCTTGCGCTTTGCCTTCCAAATTGGAATCAAGGGGTTTATGTGCCGGTTTGTTTGACGGGAGTTAAGGCAGGAGTTGACAATTTAATTTCAATAACTGATGCATATGTGGGTTGTTTGAATACTAGCTTGGAAACAGGTCAAACTGTCGGAATTTGCGATGAAATTTATAGTGTTTATGGATGTCAGCTTTTGTGGCAACAGGCACTTCCTCTCCTTAATCTTGCAGTTCCAAGAATTGATGACTTGATTTTTGGATCAGGGAATTCAAGAGGAGGAGGAGAATACCTTGGAGGGATTCAGGGAGCCTTCCAGAATGTTGAAAATTCAGTGGAGTATATTACTCAATATTACGCGGTTGGAGCATTTGACGCTTTCAAAGCAAGAAGCCAAGGCGAACTTGGAACTGCTGTTTGTAAAAATGCTCTTTCAATTGCCTTTCCTCAGGGTCAGGGATTGCTTGATGCTTTAGGACAGGCTCAAAGTCCTCCCCAGTTTACTGCTAATTTTGAAACAATTCCTTTTTCAAGTGTTACAGTTCCTCCACAGGTTCAGTATAAAGTATTTTATCATATTTTTGCAGGAAATGACGCAGGTCAGTATTATCAGGTTTATTTGAAGTCAAGCGGTTCATCATTTTACCGAGATACAAATCTTCCACGGCAGGTTGGTGCGGGTTATATCTCTGTTGGAGAGTCTGTTGATGAAACCAGAGATTTCACTGGTCCTGAAGGGTATGATCAACTTTGCGTTCAGGTTGGGAATCAGGAAGAGTGCGGTTTTGGAAAAGTAAGTACTGACTTTGCTCTTGATTATTTATCAGACCAATATATAAAACATCAGGCGGAAATGGAAAATATTAAAACAAGTGAAGAGTGCATATCTGGAACTCCAAATGTCATGAGTCTTTTAAATTTAAATGTCCAGCAGGGAGTTACAAATACTCTTTCGCCTGATTTGCAGGCATCAGGAATCACGAGGGTTTGTGCAACTGAAAACCCTGGAAGTGAAAGTGATCCAAATTATAATACTGAAAACCAAAGATGGGTTAAGGTTGGATATTGTGGAAACCAAAATGTTGGATGTTGGATTGATAAGCAAAGTATTCCTGGTGCAGTAAATTTTAAGGTAACTGCAGACCAAACTCTTGAAAGTTTAAATGAGGTTTTAAAAAATGCCATCATAAATCAAAGCGGGCTACTAACTGAAGAGCAGTTTGATGAAATTTTAAGTAAAATTTTGGGTGAAGAAAATCCTAAAGAGAGAATAAGTTTAATTGAACAAATTTACGACAAGGTTTTTGGTAACAACAAAAAAGGATATCTTCTTCTGCTTGAGGGAAATGCATATTTTGAACTTGCAACAGGGCTTTTTAACAGGCTTGTTGAAGAAGGAAAATTAAATCAGGCCGAAGAAACTTCTGGTAAAGTGGTGGAGACAGAACTTCAAAATTGGCTGAATGAAATTGATGAAATAAATCAAAATACTGGTGTGGAATACCCTATTTTTGAACTTAAGTCAGGGGGGATTTTAGGTTTATTCAAAAATAGCATTTACTATTCTTTTTACAAAGGGGAATGGAGGTTTACAGATAGGAGTCCCGAAGAAAAGAAATGGTATAGTGTCAATGAAGCCTTTTTGTTTACTCCTCCTGGAGAGGAGAAGCCGGTTCCTTTTTGGTTATTAGAGCCAACTCAAAAAGCTGCGATTTGGGAGGAATATTACGTGGCTGTTCCCGATAAGACGGCGGTAAGTGGTATTAATGATCCAATTCCTTTTTGGTTACAAGAAAAAACCCTCCCTGATTGGAACGAACTTTTAAAAAGTGAAACAGCAGCCCCCGATGCAACAAGAGTGGCTTCTTCACAAAAAATTTTGGATACGGAAGAATTGAGTTTTATAAAAGGATTGGAAGGAAAAAATTATGAAGAGGGTGTTTCTTTCCTTGTGGATAGAGTAACAAGGAATGAAGAAGGGGGGATATTATCCAATGCGGAATTGTCAACTGAGAGTGTTTCTTTTTCTTATGATAAAATTTTCACGGTTTCAAATTTATTAAAAGATGGGGGAGAGGTAGTTTTTGAGTTTGATGATTCTGCGAGAAAGTGGGGGTATAAAAAAGGCAGTGGTTTTCTTGGTCTTGGGGGTTCTAATACCCTTCCTATTCAGGATTACACTGATGAAATGAGTTCGCTTGTTTCTTTGCTCGATGGAAAAGATTTTTATGAAGGAGGTGTTTTAATTTTTGGGGTTGACAGAAAAGGGGGGGCTGTTGTGAGCACACAAATTCCTCAAAGTTGTTCCCAGTATTATAATGATATAAAAAGCATATCTCAGGAAAAGGGAGTTGACCCTTATCTGGTTTTGGCAGTAATGATTCAGGAATCAGATTGTCAGAATGTTGCTGGAAAAAATGCTTCCGGAAAAGAAGTTTCTTTTGGGTTGATGCAAATAAACACCAATTTCAGAAATAGCAATGGATTAAATCTTGGTTGGTGTGGATTTCATGGGTTGCCTTCAGAACGGGGGCTTTGTGAGAATATTTTGCTTAATGATCCTGTTAAAAACATAAGAGTTGGGACACAAATTTTGATTGATTATAAAAAGAGGGGTTCGGTTGTATTTAATGGATGCGATGTTAAAGATAAAGCGTATGACGGGTGGCAGGCGGCACTTAGAAGATATAATGGTCTTGGTTGTGAAAATGATCAATATGTAGAACAGGTTGTTGATTCGTGGGGTCAGTTAAGAGCTTCAAATGTTTTGGAAAGTGTTCAGGTTTCAATGTCTACTTCAGGAGAAAAAATTGCTGAGACTGCAAGGTCTTACATAGGAAAAGATACATACAGGTTTGAAAGTGGGGGAATAGAATATAGTTATGTTTGTGCGACTTTTGTATCCAATGTCTTGGTTGCTGCAAATGCTCTTCCAGAATACACTAGTTGTGACCCTGCCGCGGTTCCTGAACTTCAAAGTGTGAGAAATTTGAATAATAATGTTTTACCTCAGAATGATTTTAATGAAGTTTATAATTACAAAAAAAGTTCAAATACTATTAATGTTAGAACCGGACTTATTCCTGGAGATGTTGTTCTTTGGGGTTGTTTAGGAAGTAATTGCAGGAGTGATGAATTCCAGCACGCAACAATTTTTGATAGATATGACTCTACAAATAATAGATATATCTTAATTGGTGACCCCGGGCAAGCCAGGGTGATACAGGAGCAAAGTTATACTATTGGAAGCACTACTTGGTATCCAACATATGTTTGGAGAATTGCTTAATTTTTTGTATTTTAAAAATGCGAGGACTAGGATTCGAACCTAGGTAAGGATAAACCACTAGAGCCTTAATCTAGCCCGTTTGACCACTCCGGCATCCCCGCATGAACGAGAAGATGATGGACGAACCAAAGGATATTGGTGACATCCGGCATCCCCGCATAATGGAAACCCCTTGGTTTCCCTTATCAACCCTTCCTCTAAATCGGAACGGCAACTTTTTTAAATGCCTCCGACGAAAGTTGTTTGAATAATATTTTTAGAAATCTTTAATATAAAAGCTTATTCTTTGGCTTTTTTCTTTTCTTTTGTCTCAGCTTCTTTTTGTTTTATTTTTTCTTCAAGCTTCAACTTTTCAATAAGCTCTTTGTATCTGTTTCTTATTGTTACTTCAGTAATTCCTGCAATGTCCGCAACTTCTCTTTGAGTTTTTTTCTCGTCATTCATTAATGCAGCGACGTAAAGTGCAGCGGCAGCAATTCCCGCCGGACCCCTCCCCGAAGTGAGTTCAACATCTCTTGCCCGATCCAAAATTCCAAGAGCGTCGTTTTGCGTTGCCGGAGAAAGTTTAAGGACAGAAGAAAATCTTGAAATGTAATCTTTTGGTGAAGATTGTTTTACTTTTATTCCGAGTTTTCTTATTATGAATCTGTATGTTCTTCCAATTTCTTTTCTTTCAACATCGGATGCAGTTGCCATTTCATCAAGAGTTCTCGGGATGTTATATGACCTGCATGCTGCGTACAAACATGCGGCAATAACAGACTCCATTGACCTTCCTCTTACAAGTCCCCTTTGCAAAACATAGTTGTAAATTCTTGATGCTTCGTCCTTGACCACATTTGGCAAATCCAGGTAAGATGAAATCACTCTTAGTTCCGCCATTGCAAGCCTAAGATTTCTTTCAATTGAAGTTGAGACTCTTTCCTGCCATTTTTTTAGCCTTAAGAATTTTCTCGTTTGTTTTGGTTCCAACCTGTAAATATCAGAAATTTCTCCCACATTTGTTGTGAGTCCTTTGTCAAATTTTTGCATAGAAATGGGAGCTCCTCCACGCCCTTTTTTCTCTCCCTTGTCAAATTTTCCAGAGAGGTCAATTCCAGTATCAACCATTTTTTCTTCAATAACAAGTCCACAATCTTTGCATATTATTTCCCCAAGATGGTTGTCATAAATGAGGTTTACGCCTCCACATTCAGGGCATTCTTTGATATTTGACATCTTATAGAACCTATTTAGTAAGATTTATAAATGAAACCCTTTTATAAAGCTTTCGGTCAAAATAATAATTTATAGACGGGAATTTTTTAATTTTTATTCTACAAGAATCCCGTTAAGGTTTCCTTCTTGAGAGGGCCTGTTTGTGACTCTTACTCTTCCGGCTTCAGTTTCAACAATTGTTCCTTTTGTGATTATGTTTTGTCTTGCAAGGAATCTATTTGAGGGAGTTTCAACAACATTCTTAATTTTTAGTTTTTGGTTTTTATCCTTAACTTTAACATTAATGGTGTTTACTTTCAAAAGGGAGACTTTTTCATTTCCTCCGGTAACTCTTGTCTTTTTTTTCTTATCTTCACCAAGTTTCACCGGTGTTTTTTGCCCGGCTCTTTCATGCTTTTTCTTTTTTTTCTGTTTGGTGTATTTACCACCGGTGATTTTTCTTCCAAATTTCATTTTCTATATAGGTTTTCTTCATTTTTTGTTTATAAAACTTCCTGTTTGATTATTTTTGTTTTTAATATTTTACGCGAAGGGCAAAAATTTATAAACAAAATTCTCACAAGTAAGATATGGCTAACGGAATTGAAAGACCTTTGGATTTGTTAAACACTTCTAAGGGTAAGGAAGTTTTGGTTCGGTTGAAGGGCGATAAAGAATTCGTTGGAACTCTTCTCGCTTTTGACATCCACATCAACCTGGTGATGGATAACGTGAAAGAAATGGAAAATGGGTCTCACAAAAAAAGTCTGGGTTTGACTTTTCTGAGAGGGGACACAATTATCTATATCTCCCCTGCTTCAACTGCACTTAAATAAAATTGGCGTTTATCCCGAGATTTTTCGCCGGGGAAACGGATTCTTTGGAATAATTTGTAGTTGGAACTTTGAAAAAAATATTTAAATCATGTTTTACTGAATTTATCATGGCAAGCGCAAGTTCATGGTTGGGAGATCTTAGATGGGTCTTTTTTTTCTTTGGGATTCTTTTACTCGCTCTTTTTTATGTAAATATGAATTCAATTTTTGGGGGCATAATGCTTTCTTTTGCTCTGGCTGCATTTTTGTTCTCATTGATTGCTTTTTTTATTTATATTTTT
>JAHJRS010000074.1 GCA_018830845.1 Nanobdellota archaeon | reverse complement strand
CCGAAGAACCACACACTAAAATAACTGAAACAACCTCATTAAAGCTTGGCTCAGGAATTATAATTAATGATGCATTTATTCTATCTCCAAGATTATAAACTTTAAGGGGTTCATTTTCAAAAGAGATTCCTGCAGAAGCAAAAGATACTAAAAAAATCCCAAAAAGAATTCCAAAAAATATCCTGTCCATTTTTTTATTCATTTTATATAGAAATTAAGGGAAAAATTATTTATAAAATGTATGGTGGCAGAGTGAAACTTTCAAAATCTTTATATACAAACTTTCCCTAAACTAAAACATGAGTCAGAAGGTGAATCCTTATCAGGTTGAGGGGAAGATTAATTATGACAAACTGGTGAAAGAGTTTGGTGTAAAAAAAATTACTCCGGAAATTCTTAAAGAAATTGAAAAAATGGCGGGGGAACTTCATCCTTATCTTAGACGGGGAATTTTTTTTGCTTACCGTGATTTGAAAAAAGTGCTTGATGAGTACAAAAAAGGCAACAAATTTTTTCTTTACACTGGAAGAGCCCCTTCGGGACCAATACACCTTGGGCACATAAGTGTCTGGCTTTTTATGAAGTGGATTCAGGAAAAGTTTGGAGTGGAAGTTTGGTTTCAATTCCCTGACGAGGAAAAATTTCTTTTTAAGAAAGATGCAAATTGGGAAGAGATTCAAAAGTGGCTTCATGAAAATATGCTTGATGTGATTGCTCTCGGGTTTGACCCTAAAAAGACCCATTTTTTAATTGACACAAAGCACGCTGGCATAATGTACCCTGAAGCGATAAAAGTTGCAAAAAAGATAACTTTTTCATCAATAAAGGCCGCTTTTGGGTTTAGTGATTCAAGCAATATTGGAAGTATTTTTTACACTGCAATGCAAACCGTCCCCACATTTTTGCCAAACATTCTAAAAAAGGAGAAAAGACCCTGTCTTATCCCCCTTGGAATTGACCAGGATGTTCATTTTAGGCTAAGCCGCGATGTTGTTGAGAAATTGGGCTACCAGAAGCCAGCTATAATTCACGCAAAATTTATGCCTCCTTTAACCGGAATTGAGGGCAAAATGTCTTCAAGCAGCCCTGATAGTGCAATTCTTTTAACAGATTCGCCGGGCGAGGTAAAAAGAAAAATAAACAAATATGCTTTTTCAGGAGGGCGTGACACCGCCGAAGAGCACAGAAAACACGGAGGCAATGTTGAGGTTGATGTTGCCTGCCAATGGCTTAAATATTTTGAAGAAGATGACAAAAAACTTGAAAAGATATACAAAGATTACAGAGAAGGGAAGTTACTTTCCGGAGAAGTAAAGAAAATATTAATTGATAAAATTAATGAATTTCTTGCCGAACATCAAAAAAGAAGAAAAAATGCCGGCAAATTAATAGATAAGTTCGTTTATAAAATTTAAAATGGAAATTTTTTTTAGAGGGATTTTTATTTTTATACTGTCACTCATTTTTGCACTTTTGGAAATTGAAATTGAAGGTCCAAATGGATGGGCCAGGAAACTTCCGACGTGGTACAGAAAATCCGGATTTTTTTCAAAGGTTTTTTATAATTTGTTTCCAAGAAAACCACTTACGGGATACCACTTTTTTGTGCTTCCCTGGGTTTTTCTTTTTCTTCATTTCGCTTTCTTCATTGGGTTGGAGTGGACCATAGCAAATGAAATTGCCGTCCTTATATCTTTCTCTTTACTGATAATGGCAGAGGATTTTCTCTGGTTTATTTTTAATCCTTATTTTGGGGTTGGAAAATTCAAAAGAGAAAAAATTTGGTGGCATTCGAGCATGAACTGGTTTTTTAAGCATATTCCAATGGTTTATCTGCAGGGAATTTTTGGTCTTGCACTCCTTGTTTTTTTGGCATCGTTTTTAACTGGAGAAATGGGCTTGCTTTATGATTCTCTTATGGCATTTTTAGTAATTTTGGTTTTAACATTCATCTCTATGTTTTTTGTTCCAACATATAAAAAATGGTACATAAGAATGAGAAAGATTGATGAGAGCAGTTTTTTCAAGAGGAAAATAAAGTTCAAGGCGCCTTGAAACCATTTAGTTTAAATAGGTTCAATTTTTCTTTAGTCAATGGAAGTCGCGGTTGTTATTCCTACGAAAAATGAGGAAAAATATCTTCCCCCTCTCCTAAAATCTTTAAAAAAACAGACTTACAAGGATTTTGAAGTTTTTGTTGCTGATGCAGGTTCAAAGGACAGGACAAAAGAAATTGCCAAAAAATATGGATGCATAATCACCAAGGGCGGATTGCCCGCATTCGGGAGAGACATTGCTGCAAAAGCCGCAATAAAAAAAGGCGCAAAAATATTAATTTTTATTGATTCTGATGTAATACTGCCGGAAAAAAATTTTCTAAAAAAATCAATAGCTGAACTGAAGAAGAGGAAACTTGATTTAGCGTCTGTTAAAATTGCTCCTTTCTATGGAAAAAACAAAAGGAAAGACATTCGGATAGTTTTATTTTATTCAGCATATAACATTATAATGTCCCTTTCTCAAAAAGGGGAAAAACCTTTCATGCAAAACTATATGATTTCAAAGTCCAAAGTTCATAAAAAAATAGGAGGGTTTGGTGAGATAGAATTTGGGGAGGATTCCGCATATTCAAAAAAAGCGGCCCAAATGGGTTACAAATTCAGAATTTTAAAAACTCCGGGCAGGGCTTTAATTTCTCCAAGAAGATTCGAGGAAAAAGGGTTCTGGAAGCTTCTTTTTTTGTATCTTTATCTGAATGCAAAAATAATTTTTGGTCATGAGTTTTCATCAAAAGAAAAAAAGGTGTATTTTAAATGATTAAAATTTCAAAGGATTTTATAAATTTTAATAAGGAACTTCTTTTTGGAGAGGCGGGGGCTATTCTTGGCGCTCAGGCAACAAGTTATTTTGTTTCTGAAGTTACAATGAAGGCGAGCACAATTTCAACTTATACAGTTTTGGGTTCAATAGTGGGAGCATCACTTTTTTGGCTTTCAACAAGGGTTTATGACAAAATTAAAACTTCAAGGGGGGAATTTTCAAGCAAGAGATTCGTCGAGGATATAGCATATTTTACCCCTGTTGCTTTTCTTTTGACTTTATTCATTTACTATCCTTCACTTTATTACTTTTCAAAACTTTTAATTGAAGAATCAGGAAGGGTCACAATTCCCGTGTTTTTCTCCCAGGCAGGCGCTTTTCTTTTGCTTTTGTTTGCATTAAATTTTTACAAGTATCTGCTCTTTAAAATAACGGGAAGAAAATTGTAGGGGCCAATTTATTTTGGAAAAAAGCAAAGTTTATAGGCTGCTTTTTCTTTTTTAGGAAATGAGTATCTTTAATTATGATATGATTTCTAGTTTTTCACCCATGTTGTATCTTTTGCTTGGAGGCGTTTTTGGAGACACCTTCATGATTTTGGTTGGTTTTCTCTATTCGCAAGGAGAGATTTCATTCCTTGAGCCCATATTGTTTACATTTGCCGGATTGATTATTGCAGATTGTCTTTTTTATTTTATAGGTAGAAGCCCTTATTTTGACAGGCTTAAAAGAACAAAAAAAGTAGGAAATATTTTAAGAAAAGCAAATTCAACCATAGACTTTCTTACACTAAACAGCCTTCTTGTTGCATTGTTTTATTCCAAGTTTATTGCAGGGGCAAAATTCATAATAAATTTTTATTTAGGTGAGAAAAAAGTGCCTTTCAAAAAATATTTTATATGGAATTTTTTCATGGCGGTTTTCTGGACAATTATTTCCTGGGGGATAGGGTATGTTAGTGGAGAAGGATTTAACTGGATTTGGAGGTATTTTGACAGCCTCGCCCTTGCGTCATTTTTTATTCTTTTAATTGCCGGGATTGTTTTTAATTATTCAAAAAAGTTAAAGTCCCACTTTAGAAAAAAATATCATAACTATTCTTTTTAGAGGGGGTATTCCAATACAACTAATCCGGTGATTTTTTCAAGCTGGGAATAATATTTTTTTCTTTCTTCAGGAGTTTTGTACTGTTCTATTTTTCTTTCCCTGTCTAAATCTCTAAATCCGGCTTTAAGAGAAAGACTAAGAGTGTCGAAAATCCAAATATTACCCTGAGCAATAATTCTTGAAAAACCTTCATCCTTTAGATAAGATTTGGAAAATTCAAAAAGTCTGTATATGCCTCTTTCGTTTTGAAGTCCGTTTGAATTGTTCTTTTTTTCCTGAGGCGACTTAAAGTGTTTCTTTAGTGCACGATATCCTTTTTTTAAAAGTTGTTCAAGTAAAATTGCGCCCCTTATTTTTTCCTTTGTACGGCTGCTTTGAATTCTTTGCAGGTAAAAATTCATATCTTCCTTGTTTTTTTTGTCTTTTATTGGCTGACCCACAAGGTAGCCATTTAAATTTTGGTCCTTGTCATAATAAAAAAATCTCCATTCATTAACTATAAGATCGTCATCAGCCTTTTTGTTGTCAGTTTTTTTTAATTGGATTTTGGATTCCCCAACTTCAAACTCTTCAATTAAAGGATATTCTATTTTTCCAAGCCTTATAATTTCCTTTTTGTACCCAAAACCTAATCTTGTCACAATTCCCATTTTGCAAAACCTGCTTGTTTTTCGGACATTTTTAGGATTTATAAGAGTATGTGTGATGCAGATTCTTTTTTCAAAAAAGTTAATTAAAGCCCGACAACCACCATGTTTTTATACCAAAATTTCTTTGATTGAAAATGGTCAAGAGGGGATGGATTGATTACTTAATTTATGCCATATGGGCTTTTATTTTTTTCGTGGGAATCTATGATTTGTTTCATATTCCGGCTCGGTCAATATTCTGGTTTGGAGAATTAATTTTAGCTTTGTTTATTTATTACAAATTAAAAGTTCCAAATTTAGTTTACCTTGGGATAATGCTGGTTTTTCTTGCAAATATATTCGGGGAGCTTTTTTTTGGGCTTTTTTATATAATGCCCAATTTTGACAAATGGATACACCTTCTCTCTCCGATGGTAGCCTGCACACTCTTTTATTTTCTGTTTAAAAAAAAGATAAAGGACAAAAAAATGCTAATTTTTTTCTCGGTAACCCTTATCTTGGCATGGAGTGTGGCATGGGAAATAATTGAATACTTTTCAGACCAGTATTTTCATACACTGCTCGTGGGGGTTCACCTGACCGGACTTGAAAATTTTAATTTAGATGCACAATATATGGGGCCCCTTAAGGACACAATATATGATATGTTTTATGGGCTCATTGGTTCGGTAGTTTGGGCTGCAATTGCACTCTTTTTGGTGCGTAAAAAGATTCCTTCAAATAATAAAAAATGAATTATTTTGTTTTTTTATTTATAAAAAATGAGAGAGCAATTCCAACAATTCCTATCCCTCCGATTGCAATTGAGTAAATTGTCAGCCTTGAATAAAGAATCTCCAAAAAGTTTTTTGAGGCTGATTCTATAAATCCTATCCCGCTTGAAAGGCTTTGAATTATTAGTGGGAAGGCAAGAAACCCCATGGAAAACACAAGTGCCCCTGAAATTAAAAAGTCAATTCCTGCCCACCTTGTTTTTGTTTCGGAAATGAAAAATATGATGAGGGATAAAACCAAAATGAAAATTCCAAGTCCGTAAAGGAGATATTTGTAAGCAATTGTGTAGTTTCTTATTTTTGAAATATTTCCTCCGTCAAAACCAAGAAGACCTGCAATGTTTACTCTTTTGTTTTCGGGGACTGTGAAATTGTTTTTTTCCAGAATCTCTTCAAGGTATTCTGAGGCGTTCAATTCAGGAGGTCTGCAATTTGGTTTTTTTCCTAAAAAAGGCTCTTCTCCAACATTACAAATCCGTATTTTTTGGGATTCTTTTAGGAGGAAGTCATCAAGTTTTTCCGAGTCAACTTCAAAAGTCAGGTTTAGGTTTTCGGAGTCTCCTCTAAGGTATGAAAGGGTGCTTTCAATAAAATTATCCAAAATCCCTTTCATCCCGTATTCAGGAAGTGTTATAAAATCTCCTCCCGGAATCTGAGAGAGGGTTACTGAGTCATAAAAATTGGTTTTTTCAAAAGTCTCTTTGTAAACTTCGGGATAAAGGAAAGTGTAAGAACTCCACAGGATTCCAAGGACAAACAATGAAATCACCAAAACAATTGAAATTGCTATGGGGAGAATTTTTTTTCCAGCACTCATTTTTATTAAGAATAAACAGCAGTTAAAAAAGTTTTTGGACTAAAACGCCCCGGCCGAACGACAGATAAAATGTCTCAATTTTAATTATTCTTTAAGTATCTTTTATGTTCAACTAAATATCTTCTGAAAAACCATTGAATAAAAATATTTTCATTTTGATTTACCTGAGACCGTTCTAGTGCATTATAATAACTAGATCTTTTTGTATAAGGAATATCCAACATTGGAAAATTAAACTTTTTTAAAATAAAATTCATTATTAATCTAGAAATTCTTCCATTTCCGTCTGTGAAAGGGTGGATAGTTACAAATTTCAAATGGGCTAAGGCTGCCAACTCAACCGGGTGCAGGTCCTTCTTGTTTTTATTATACCAATCAAAGAATTCTTTCAATAAAATATCCAATTCTAAATGCATTGGGGGTTTGAATTTAGATTGAGAGATTGCAACCTCATGATTTCTGATTTTTCCAGCTATATCTTTTGCAGTTTGATTCATTAATTCATTATGCCATTTTAAAATAATTTGTAAGTTTAGATCTTTTTCATAATCAAGCATTTCAAAGAAAACTTTTTTGTGTGCTTCTGCTTCCTTTACATCCTTTATCGGTTTTGAAGAGGGAGTTATTCCCCCCTCAAGAAGTCTGGCAGTATCTTTTAATGAAAGGGTGCTTCCTTCAATTCTTTGAGTATTATAAGTAAATTTAACAGCAAAAGTATCTTTAGACTTTTTCTTAGCAGAAATAGGCAAATCCTTATACTCTTTATTAAAATTATTTCTCAAATTATTGATATTTATTAAAAATTTTTCTTTATAAAATTCCTGCATAAAATCTTTTTTCTTAGACTCAATATTTTTAGGGATATCTTCTCCCAAGTAAACTTGTTTCTTTTTGACAGAGTTGCCTTCTCGATAACTGTGCACAAGATAAAAATACTTCTTATTTCCTTTTTTAATTTGTTTAATTTCTACCATAAGAGTTAGTATATCTACATATTTATAAATTTATTGTTTTTGTTAAAATG
>JAHJRS010000073.1 GCA_018830845.1 Nanobdellota archaeon | reverse complement strand
GATAATGATGCAGATGGCTACGATAAGGAAGAGGTTAGTTGTTCTACTGGTAATGATTGTAATGATAATGATCCAAATGTTAATCCTGGACAGGTTGAACTTTGTGGAGATGAAATTGATAATAATTGTAATGGAGAAATAAATGAAGGTTGTGAAGGAATTTGTGATACAGATCAAGATGAATATGATGAATTCTGGTGGTGTATAGGTGGAGGACCTAATACAGATTGTGACGACGACAATCCTTCAATAAATCCAGGAGTATCTGAAGTTTGTGATAATAATGTTGATGATGATTGTGATGAATTGATTGATTGTGATGATTCTGATTGTGTTAATGATCCTATTTGTGTAAGTACTTCCGAGAAACTAAGAGTTATCTTTGCTGTTGATAATGCAGACACTCATCAAACTGAGAATCCAATAGAAAATTCTTATGATGATACTTTGTCGACGAGGTGGGCTGCCCATCAAAGTGCCAATGTAGGGACTATGAATGTGGATGTTTCGATTACTTTTGATTTGGGAGGAGTTCAAGAAGTTTATGAAACTAAGTTTTCTCCTTATAGATGGAATCTTGGCAGGATTTATCAGTATAATGTCGAAGGAAGTCTGGATGGTGTAGTATGGACAACTGTTGTTTCTTCTAAAGCTTCTTTAGTGGAGCAATGGACAAATGATTCCTTTACTCCGATTCAGATTCAATATGTTAGAATGAATTTTGAGACTCAAAGTGAGAATTATTGGGCTGGTTTATTTGAATTTGAGATTTGGGGTGTTGAATTGAATCCTCCAGTTAATCAGGCACCAATAGTTGATGCAGGTCCTGATAGAAGCATTTACATTTCTCAGTCTGCTCAATTATCTGGTGTTGTTAGTGACGATGGTTTGCCTGATCCCCCCGGGGAAATAAATGTTCAGTGGAGTAAAGTTTCTGGTCTAGGAACAATTACTTTTGATAATGCATATGTTGCTTCAACAACGGCTACTTTTTCATTGGATGGCGAATACGTTTTGAAATTACTTGGTGACGATGGGGAACTTAATTCCGAAGATACCATGACTGTTAACGTCGCTGTACCTGTTTGTGGAAATGGTCAATGTGAACCCGGTGAGGATGTAAATAATTGTCCAGAGGATTGTGAGAGTGGAGTTGGATTCTTGCCTTCGGACAGAAGTATTGATTGGAATCCAGGAATTCCAGGAGGGATACCTAATTATCCAAATAGCAATATTGATGTTATGGGCTCACCATATAATGCTGTAGGCAATGGAGTTGCAGACGATACGCAAGCGATTCAGAGTGCTTTGAATGCAATGGCACAACAAAAAGCATTATATTTGCCACAAGGAGAATATTTAATCACAAGTGAGATAGATATTCCCCAGTATAAAGTTTTAAGGGGTGCAGGAATGTTTGAGACTAAAATCATATGCGATTCTGGAACATGTATTGAAATGACTGACTGGAGGCCCGACCCAGACATTTCTGTTACAGAAAATGTCGCTCAAGGTTCATTTGAGATAAAGGTTAGTTCTCTTAGTGGAATTTCAGTTGGAGAATATTTAGAAATAAGACAAGATAATGATCCGGAGCTCTTTGCATGTGGCTATAGTGGTTGTTCGAGTTGGACACAGGACAGGTCTATGGGACAGGTTGCACTTATAGAATCAATTAATTCTGCGACTAATACAATTACTCTTAACAGGCCGGCATATTTAAATTATAAAACAAGTTTAAATCCAAAAGTAAAAGCAGAGCCTGGATATAAGTTCGCTGGAATAGAAGATTTGTTCATTGACAAGGTTGAAGGTAGTTCTGGATCAAATATAAATATGGCTGGTGCTGTTCATTGTTGGGTTAAAAATGTTTGGAGTAATATGGCTTACAGTCAACATGTGAACATGGTTGACCAAACTTTTGGCTCTGAAATAAGAGATAGTGTTTTTAGTGATGCATGGGTAAGAGGAAGTGGTGGTCAAGGCTATGGGGTGACAATAGAAGGAAGATCCTCTGATAATTTAATAATTAATTCTATCTTTGCTTATTTAAGACATTCAATGGTTCTTTCAGATGGTAGTTCTGGGAATGTATTTGCCTATAGTTACTCTAAAGATCCATGGGGGGCAAATAGTTACAATGAGACTATTAACTGGTTATTTACTGATTTATTAGCGCATGGGAATTATCCTAATATGAATTTGTTTGAAGGAAATGAAGGCCAAAAAATTGCCACAGATAATGTGCATGGTACGAACGGTCCCACCACCTTCTTTAGGAATAGAATTCCTCGTGTGGATGGACATGTAACAAATCTTGGCAGATTCTCCCATATTGATGTATCTGGAAACAATTATAATCACAATCTTATTGGCAATGAACTTGGATTGTTGGGCCAAACAACAGAAGATGGTGTAATCAATCTTCATTCTGATGGTGCTGCGACGATATTAGTTCATGGAAATTATAATTACTTGGATGGAGCATTTACTAATTGGGAGAGTTCTTTAGGCGGAGAATCAACACCTATTCCAAACTCGATGTTCCTTGAAGGAAAGCCTTCGTGGTGGCCCATTGAAAAACCTTGGCCCGCATACGGCCCAGAGTATATTAATTCTGGAAATACTATTCCTGCAGTGGACAGATATTATGCCTTAACTGAATCTGTCGTAGGTAATACTTCGTTTCCTCAACCAGGGTTCACAGGTTATGATGTTGCATCTTTAGAAGAGGATGAAAAGAATCTTTCAAATTTGTGGGCCAGGATTTTGGAAATGTTGGGCATAAAGAAATAAATATAAATAAGATTGGTTTGAATTTCTAAATCTTTGAATTGGTTTTTTTGCTTATTTCTAGATGAGTTTTGGGAGGAATAAATTACTTTTTATTTCTGGATTAGTTTTCCTTATAATTTTTTTCAAGAAACCTTTATTAAATAGTTTTTTCTTATTAATCTTATGGGGGGGAGGA
This sequence comes from Nanobdellota archaeon, assembly GCA_018830845.1. Lineage (GTDB taxonomy): Archaea > Nanobdellota > Nanobdellia > Pacearchaeales > GW2011-AR1 > GW2011-AR1. The sequence goes on along the minus strand of JAHJRS010000073.1, from coordinate 6,481 downwards.
AGATTTTTAATAAAAAAGGCATTGTTTCAGAATATCTCCCGTGGATTTTAATTGCGGTTGCTGTTTTGGTAGTTTTAATGATTGCAATTTTTGTTTTGAAAGGAAAAGGAATTTCTATTCTTGATCAATTTAAAAATATTTTTAGAGGAGGATAAATGTCAGAGTTAGCGGTTGGGCAAATTGTAAAAATAATTCTTGGAATCCTTGTGGTTATTGCAGTGATAGCCGGGCTTTATTTTGTTTTTAAAAATAATATTCTTGAGTTTTTTGAAGGACTTGGAGGAGTGGCTCCCCCCAGTTTTTGGAGGGCACTTTTATGAGAAAAAAAGGGATGCTTCTTGCAAGTGAAGTTTTAAAGGTAGTTCTTGCGGTGATTTCAATATCTTTTCTCATATACCTTCTTTTTGCTCTTTACTATGCCAATGCAAATGAACAGGCAAAGGCTCAGGCGACAGAAGTGGTAAACCGGATGAAGGACATTGTTACCCGCTTAAATTCAGGGGTTATCACAAGCGAAAGGATTACGGACATAAACCCCGAGGGATGGAACATTTTTTCATATACGGGAAGTGAAAGAAAACCAAATTTATGTGCGGGAGAAAATTGTTTGTGCATTTGTGATGAGGTATTTTATGATAACATTAATGTTTTTGGAATTCAGTTAGCCAAAGATAGGCAGCTAAATGAGTGTGATAAAAAAGGGGTGTGTCTTGCAATTCCTGCTCTTAGTAAATTTCAGGATTTTGAGATAAAATCTGCATCTGATGGGGGAACAAATATTTTGATTAGCAAAAATGGAGGGGCAATAGTTATTTCTGAAGCATGAATTTTGAAGACCTTTTTAAATATCTTTTGTGGATTTTCCTTTTTTCAATAGCTTTAATAGGATTGTATACTTTGTTTCAGAATCTGGGAGCGATTTAAATGGAATTTTCAAAAAAAGGGGAGTTGACAACACAACAGATAGTTATCCTAATAATTTTAATTGTAAGTTTTGCAGTAATTGTTTTTTTTCTTATAAGAATTAATCTTGGAAAACAAACCGAACAGGAAATTTGTCACAATTCTGTTGTTACCCGGGGAAAATCAATTTTACCAGCAGATACTTTTCCACTTCAGTGTAAAAGAAGGTATGTTTGTATGAGTTCTGATGGAAGTTGTGAGGCGATGACAAATCCGGATATTATAAGGGTAAATACCAAAGATGAATTATATGGTGCTCTTAGTGAACAGCTTGCAGAGTGTTGGTGGATGTTTGGTGAGGGAAAAGTTAATTATGTTGGTTCAGACACCCTTCCAACACTATATTGTTCAATATGCAGTCAAATAGCCTTTGATGATTCTGTTGGAAATCGGGTTTTTGAAGGGACACAGGAATTTGATAAAAGGGAGTTTTATAATTACATGGCAACACACACTTATTCAGGGGATCAAACATACCTTTATTACCTCCTTGGGACTAATGATGTGAACAGGATTTATTCTGGGGACTTTGGAAATGTGACCCTTCAAAATCAATATTATTCGCTGGTTGGAGCGTGGAGCAAGACCAGTGCATGGACTTGGGCAGGCCTTGGAGCAATCGGATTTGTTGCAATTGCTGCAACAGGAGGGGCAGGCCTTGTTGTAGGTGCTCTTGCTTTCACGGTTGGAGGGGTTTCAACGTATTTTTTAGCGCCGGTAATTTTGGGAAGTTCGGGAAATAGGTTTATTCCTTCAACTTTGGTTGAGGTCAATTCCCGCCAGTTCAATGATCTTGGCTGTGAAACAATTACTACTTCAAGTTAAAAATGGGAATTTTGTTCAGGGCAACTTTTATTAATTCTTTTTTCTTTTTTATCTCATGAAAAAAAGAGGAGAGATTCTGGCCGAAAATGTTATTTTTCTTGTGCTAAATATAATTTTTTTAACAATTTTGGTTTTGTTTTTGTTAAAGCAGGCCGGAGGAGCGGTTTTAATTGAAGGTTCTTATTCAAAAGAAATTGCACTTTTAGTTGATTCAGCAAAACATGGGACAATAATAAATGTAAACCTTCAAAAAGCAAAAGAAGTTTCCGATGAAAATGGAATTGACTTTTCCGAAATTCTCAAAATTGCAGACGGCTATGTAACAATCAAACTAAGTGACAAAGGAGGGTCAAGTTACCATTATTTTAATGACATAAATGTAAGTTATTATCCGGATAAAAATCCGGGTTATGAAGGATTTTACGTTTTAAATTTTAACAGGAAAAGAGCATGAAACTTCAAAATAAACGCGGCGACAAAATTCTTTCGGTCTATTGGTTTGCAATTTTGGTAATTGTTGCTGTGGGAGTTGTCCTTATGGTTAATACTTTTTACGGTAAGGGTTATGATGTTAGAGAAGTTGAAGCAAGAATTCTTGCGGAAAAAGTTGCAGACTGCGTATACTTTGGAGGCGAATCAAATAGCCTGCTTTTGACTCCTCAGGGAACTTTTAGGGAGGACTTTAAAGATAATTTTCTAAGCTTTTGCACTTTAAACTTTGATCCTGGAAAAGAGTTTGTAAGACCAGAATATTATGTAGAGGTTAATTTTTTTCCGGATACAAACTTAAGAAGGAGTTCATTTGTTCTTTCTGAGGGAAATTTGAACTGGAAGCCTGACTGTGAAGAAAAAGTTGCAGACCGATCAAAACTTGCAACTTGTGTTGAAAAAGAATTTTTCATGAATGCTCCTGGGGGTGCGGTTTATCTTGTGAAAATTTTGTCAATTGTAGGGAAGGTGCAAGAAAATGTATAATAAAATAAATTCAAGAGGGCAGGTTGGAGAAACTTTAACTTGGATAATTGCAACTGTGATTATTCTTGTTCTTGTTTTATTTTTTATCTTTGGGGCGTCTTTACTTGCAAGCACAAAAAGCATCTCAAGTGAATTTCGTCCTAGTTTATCTTTAACAGGGCATTTTATCGGAACTGACCCCTTTTTAAAAAAATCCCTTTTTACATATGTAACACTTCCATCAGAATCAAAGAAAATTATTTTAGATAGGGAATTTCAAAGACTTTTGTCTCAGGAAGGATTTGCAATTGATTTTAATGAAACAAAGAAAGAAATAATTTTGAGGTATAACCGGAGATGATAAAATTTAAATCAAAAAAAGGAGACCTTCCGATAACTCTTCTTGTAATTGGGATTTTTGCCCTTCTTGCATTTGCCCTTCTGACATTTTTTATCGCTGATTTTAAAACAAGCAATTCTTTTGTGAGTGTGGATGTTATGCAAAGCATAAACTCCATGGCAGATGAATATCTTTTTTATAAGAACCATGAAATGGATGAGGCAACTTTAGACTCTATTTTTGGAGGGAACATTACTGAGGACTTTGGAAGAAGGTACTTTTTTTCAAATATTTCAATTGATGAGGGGATTCCTTTCATAAACCAAAAAAAGGTGCTTTTGTTCTCCATAAAATATCAGGTTCCTTCATAGGAAGTTTTATAAATATTTTTTACTCATATTAATTAAGAGAGACGATGCAAAACAAAAAAGGCCAGGGTTTAAGTACGAGCACAATTGTTCTTTTAATTTTGGGATTGATAATTCTTGTTATCCTTATCTGGGGATTTGTTACAGGGTGGAGCGGTTTTAAAAGCCTTGTTAGCCCAAGCAATGTTGATGACGTAATTCGGGATTGTAGCTCATATTGTTCCATTTCAAGCGTTTATAGTTATTGTTCTGGTGAGAGAACACTAAGGGCGAATGAAGACAAGGTGGAGGTTAAATCAACGTGTGCGGTGTTTTCGTCAATAAGCAATTTTGAGAAATATAGGATTCCTGATTGCCCAACTATAAGCTGTGAATTGACTTGTGAGGATATTGTTATCGATGGGAAAAGAGGAGCAAAAACAACTTCTACCGGGAATGTAAGGTATGATGTGAGTTTCCTTGCTTCTAACCTTGCACCAGATGAAAGGTGTGTAATTAACTAAGTCCTCATTTTGGGAATTTTAGCAAGAATTTTAAACCTTTTTTTGTTTTATTCCTTATGGCAAGAATTAATGAAGAAAAGCGTAATAAGAAAAAATCCAAGTTTAAGGAAAAGAAGAAGCATCCCTACAAATCCGGAGGAAGGCGTCGAACCAGCGAAATTGACCTAAAGAAATCTCAGGACAATAAAAATAAAAAGAATTAATTTTTATAAACTCTCTTTTCCAAACTAATTGATGATTGAAGTGGATTTTTTATTGGGGCTTGCTTTAATTTGGATTGTATTTGCAACTTTTTCGGATATTAAGTCAAGAGAAATTCCCAATTGGTTAAATTTTAGCCTTATAGTTTTTGCCCTTGGATTCAGATTTTTTTATTCACTTTTTTTGGGTTCGGGGGATGGATTTTTTTGGGCGATAGTTTTATTTGCATTGGGTCTTTTTTTGGTATTAAATTTCCATGGGTCTTACTTTAAAACGAGAGGAGAGGAACTTCTGAGATTTTTCTTTTATTCCTTAATCTTTATTTGTGTAATTTATTTTATATTGGTGAATCCAGGGAATTTTTTAAAAGGGAATTTTGATTTTTTTTATCAGGGATTGATTGGTCTGGGGGTTTTCTTTATCCTTGGAAACCTTTTTTATTATGGAAGAGTTTTTGCGGGAGGAGATGTCAAACTGATGATTTCTCTTGGAGCTGTTCTCCCTGTTTTTTTGATTTTTGAGCAGAATGTGGAGGTGTTTATCTTATTTTTCTTTTTATTTTTTGGCGTGGGAGGGTTTTATGGGATAATTGGAAGCACTTTTATAAGCATTAAAAATTTTAAACAATTCAAAAAGGGATTTGGGAAAACTTTTTCAAAAAACAAAAGAATTTTTATCATTTATTCCTCTTTTGGTATTTTGTTTCTTGCTCTTGGTTTTTTCATGAGTTACCTTGTTTATTTTGGAATAGTTCTTTTTTTGATTCCTTACCTTTACATTTTTTTAAAATCCGTAGACGAATACTGTATGATAAAAGAAGTTCCGGTTTCAAAACTCACTCCCGGAGACTGGCTTTACAAAGATGTCAAGATAAAAAACAAAACTATAAGAGCAAATTGGGATGGGCTTAGTGAGGAAGAAATAAATTTGATAAAGCATCACAAAAAGAAAGTTCTTGTCCGAACCGGAATTGTTTTTGCCCCTGTTTTTTTAATAAGCTTTGTGCTTTTTTTGGTTCTTTTAAGAAGCAATTTTCTTTCTTTTTTTAATTTTTTTTGAATTTAAAAATTAAGGGACTCTTTTTGGAAGCCATGTGTTTTTTTCGTTAATCTCATTTTTTTCTTTTTCTTCTTTTGGTTCTTCCTTTTCTTTCTGAGTTTTTATTCTGTCAAGCTTTTCCTTTATTTTTATTAGTTCACTTTCACCAAGCTTTTTCCTTTCGGATTCAAGCGTTTCATCGTTGTAGACAGGAAGAACGTTTAAAATTTCATGACCCATAATATTTGAAGAAATTATATCCACCCTTTTTGGTTTAAATGAGGCTTCAATTTTTTTTTGAATTTCAAGAGCAAGTTTCCCAACTTCTCCCGGAATTTTTTCCTTTGATTCAATATGCTCTTTTGGAATTACCAGTGAGTGACCGAGCGAAGCGGGGTTTATGTCTAAAATTGCAATTGCCTTGTCATTTTCGCTTATTTTAGTTGAAGGAATTTCCCCAAAAATTATCGAGCAGAAAATGCATTTTGATGATTCTTTTTGATTGTTAAGAATGCCCTGTTCTTTTAGGAATTCAACAAACTCATCACTATTCATTGCCCGAATCCCATTTATTAGTTCTTCTGCCTTTGTTTTTTCATAGTTTTGGGAAATATGGTCAATTAATTTTAATTTTATATTCTCTAAATCTTTAATTGTTTTTGTCATTTTTTTTAGGAAGGATAAATATTATATAAGTATTTAGATGTAGGGGGATTCAAAAAAATTCACGCAATCTTTCTCATGTCTATCAACTGAGCAGATGCAACGTTTTCTATTTTTTCAAATTCTTCGGTAAGTATTTCTGTATTTTTGTCGTCAGGATAAAAGAAAAATACAATTAGTGCCTTTAATCCAAAGGCTATTGGTTCAATTGAATACTCTTTATTTGTTCCGCCAAAGTTTTGAACAATCTTTCTTGCTTCTTCCTCTATTCTATTCAGGTCTGTATCCGGAGAGTCGGGCATGATTTTGAACTTTGCGCCATTTATTCCTGTCATTTTTTAGAAAATTTTCACGGGTTTATAAAAGTTTGTTTAATTTTAAATTTTTCAGGCATTTTTTAATTGTTATTTTAAAATTTACAAAATGCTTAAAAAGAGTGATGATTTTTTTCAGGCATGGAAGGAAGTTATGAAAAAATTTTGGACAAGTTGTCAAAGCTTTCTGGGATAGAAGAGGAGGAAATTGACCGGAGGGTTGAAGCAAAAAGGTCAAAGCTTTCGGGATTAATAAGTCGTGAGGGGGCTCTTCAAGTTATTGCAGCAGAGATGGGAATTTCTTTTGATAAT
>JAHJRS010000072.1 GCA_018830845.1 Nanobdellota archaeon | reverse complement strand
GTTTAAAATCATCCCGTCTGGGAGTTTCATTTGAAGAATAAATTTTGAACCGAGGAAGGCCCAAGAGATAATCCAAAACATCGGACCTGAATTTAAAATACAAAGTCTCGCTCTTTCCATCAATTAAGTAGTTTAAATAAATGTCATCAAGAGATTCATCATAATCGGAAGAACAATAATTTCCCCTAAAACTGAAAAACTCAGGGCAACCGCAAAGAGGAGGATTTTCCATTAAAATTGTGCTGTCGCAAAAATACGGCTTATTAAGAGAGCAATACCCTGAAAAAGTTTCATCACCGCATTTCTGCAAAGAAGTAAATTCTTCAGATGGAGCGTTTAAAACTAAGGCAGCAATTATTGCAACAATAAAAATTGAAAAACTGATTAAAAACCCTGGACTCAAAAAAAACTTTTTTCCGCTTTTGAGAATTTCACCGGGCAAAACCAAGCCCTTCACAGACTTTGAGCCTGAAGTTTTTTCCTTGCTGTCTAAATCACCCATAAAAGGTTAAACAGAAATAAATATAAAAACCTACTCTTTTTTCCAGCCTTCGTAAACTTTGTCAAGAAGATAAATTAACCCCGGTTTGAAAACATTAATCCACGAATTATAAGCCTCATCAATAAATTCTCTGTCTTTTTCCAAACTCTCCTCAATATTGGTTAATGAGTGAAAACTTGAAAATTTCATTGAAATTGTAATGAGTTTCCATATTTTCTTTCGTTCATCTTCTGAATTGAAAAGTTTGGACTCTGTCTGCCCTGCAATATAAGAGGGATTTGGGAGTAGAAGATTGTTAAGATATCCATGCCAATCCCTAAAATGATCTACTATTCTTTGAGCCAGCTGCCTTGAAAAATTTTCCGAAACAAAACCTGCAGACAAAACTGCGTCAGTGATAGAAAACTCTTTTTCAAGATCTTCAAAAGTTGGCTTAAAATTTATTTCCTTTTTTGTTTCCTCAAACTTCTTTTCAAGTTCCTTCAAAATTTCTTTTTTGTCCACCATAAAAACTTTTAGAATAAAAGGTATTTAAATTTATTCAAACCACATTCCCGGCATTCCCGGACGGGCTTTTTTTGAGCGCCCTTCAGGGTCATATTTTTTGGGATCCTTCACAGAGTAGATAAAAATTTCCTTTCCAAGTTCCTTTTTGAATTTTGATTTATCAATCTTTTCAAATTCAAAAGGCAAAAAATAAAAGTAAGCTTTGGAAATTTTTTTTCCTTTCCCCTCCAGTTTATTGATTATTTCAGAAATATTTTTTATTACTTTGTCATTTACATCTTCATAAAATTTTTTCCCAGTTCCCAAATCCTCAAATCCAGGCCATTTTGAAGTTGAAATTAATTTTTTATTTCCCATTTTCTCCCAAAGTTCTTCAGTTATGTGGGGACAGAATGGACTAAAAAGTTTCAAAAAACCTTCAAGAATTTTTTTCTTTACTTTTTTCTCTTTCGAAATCAAGTCAAAAATTTCACGAATCTCGATTGTTGCTTTCCTATACCCAAAGCCCTCAATATTCTCACTTATTTTTTTTACAGACTCATTAAACCGGATATCAAGTTCTTTTGAATTCACTCCAACTTTGGAGTCTAAGAAATAATTATAAATTTTTTTTATGAACCTTAAACTTCCCTCTATTCCTTTTTCATCCCAATCAATATCTTTATCCGGAGAGGCAAGGCTTGACAAAAAAAATCTCGCGGTATCAATACCATAAATATTTGAAACACTTTCAGGCAAAACCACGTTGTTTTTTGATTTGCTCATTCTTTCGCCTCCCTCGGCATGAAGCATCCCTTGGTGAAAAAGTCTTTTTGCAGGCTCATCAAAATTGATTAAACCCAAATCCCTTAAAAATTTTATATAAAATCTTGAATAAATTAAATGCATACAGGCATGCTCAGCCCCCCCAATATAAACATCCACAGGACACCAATAAGCAGCTTTTTTTCCATCAAAAATTTTCTTTTTATTTTTTGGATCACAATACCTTAAAAAATACCAGGAGGAATTCACAAAAGTATCCATCGTGTCCGTTTCTCTTTTTGCTGGAATGCCACACTTTGGACATTTGACATTTCCCCATATTTCATTTATCAAAAGAGGATTCCCTTCCCCAAACTTAACTTCCTTTGGAAGTTTAACTGGTAAATCTTTCTCAGGAACAGCAACGGCTCCGCACTTACCACAATGAATTATAGGAATAGGAGTTCCCCAATATCTTTGTCTTGAAATTCCCCAATCTTTAAGCCTAAACTGAACCGACTTTTTACCAAGACCATTTTCCTTTAAATAATCTGTAATTGCCTCCCTTGCCTTTTCTGTGGAAAGTTCATTAAACTTACCGGAATTGACGAGCGTTCCTTCACCAACATAGGGTTCCGTCAAATTTTTTTGGGTTAACTCAAACTCAACCGGGTTAATAACTATCTTTATTTTTATTCCATATTTTTTTGCAAAATAAAAGTCTCTTTTGTCATGAGCAGGAACACCCATAACCATCCCACTTCCATAGTTATCCACTACAAAATTTCCTATGTATATGGGGACATTCTCTCCGTTGACAGGATTGATTGCATAGGAGCCCGTGAATGCACCTTCTTTTTCCAATTCAACCATATCCTTTTCGGAAACACTTTTTAATTTTTTCAAAAATTCCTTAACCTCCCCCTTTTGGCTTTCCGTAACAAGACTGTTAATGTGTCTGTTATGAGGAGAAATAACCGCAAAAGTGACCCCATAAACTGTATCCGGTCTCGTCGTAAAAACCGGCCATGTTTCCCCATCAACTGAAAAGTCAATCTCTGTCCCGTAACTTTTTCCAATCCAGTGCTTTTGCATTTGCTTTGTTGTTTGGGGCCAGTCAAGGTCATCAATTTTGTCCAAAAGTTCGTCAGC
>JAHJRS010000071.1 GCA_018830845.1 Nanobdellota archaeon | reverse complement strand
TAGGGGCGGTAATTTACCTTTCAGAAAAAACAAAAGACACTTTGTTTTCACAACTCTACTTAATGGATGACCCAAACGACCTTTACCCAACAATAATTCTTGCACACACAGAAAGTGATTATGTTGTTAAGAGTTTAAAGTCCCAAGGCCTTAATTTGGGAGAATTCGTTTATTTTCAAGGTCTAAGAGGACCAATAAAGATATGGGAAGTGAATTACCCTGAAAATGTTCTTGAAAGAGAAGAATTTTTATTGAAACTTGATCCGAATGAAAATTGGGCTTTATTAGATGACTTGGAATTTACAGTATAGGGTTTGACAATTCTTTTAAACTAATAATTTCTTGTATGGTGATGAAAGAAGTCTTTGTTGGAAAAAGGAATTATTGGGAAAATTCAATTTCAAAAGGGGATTTGGTTCTGGATATTGGGTGTTGGAGGGGGGCAAAAGTATCAGAACTGAGAAAAAGAGGAGTAAATGCTTTTGGGATGGATATTGATGAAGAGAAATTGAAAATGTCAGACAAAAAATTGAATTTGAAGCAGGGGGATGTGACAAAAAAGATTCCTTTTAATAGGAAATTTGACTGGGTTATTTTTGGAGAAGTTCTTGAACATATCTCTAACGATGAATTGGCACTTAAAAATATTTCAAAATCCCTGAAAAATGGAGGAAAATTGATTTTAAGTACTCCAAGAAATGTTCCTTTTTTTGAATTTTGGGATCCCGCATGGGTCAGATGGAAATTTTTAGGAGGACAAAGGCATCACCATTATACCCAAAAAGAGCTTTGGGATAAAATGAAGAGAAATGGTCTTGAGGTTAAAGAATATTATGTAATTGGGAATTTTATATGGGTGTTAAACAGATGGATTAATGTTTTTCTTCAATATCTTTTTAGGCTGAATAAAATTTCATTTTCAAAAGAATTAAAAGGGTTTTGTGATTGGGTGATTTTAGCCGAAAAAGTGGGGTAAAATAAAATTTATTTAAAATGAAAAAACAAAAAATTGCACTATTCCATCCATGGATAAAATCTAGAGGAGGCGCCGAGGGGGTTGTTTTAAAGTTAGCTAAGGATCTTAATGCACAGGTCCATCTTTACACCTGGATTTATGATAAAGAGAAGACATTTCCAGAATTCAAAAAATTAAAAATTAAAGTTTTATCTCCGAAGTTTTTTAAAAAATTGTCAAGAACACACTTTTTGAGAGGGATTTTTTTGTTTCTTAGTTTTTTTAGCAAAATCCATTTAGAGAGATATGATAAATTTTTAATTTCAACTTCGGGGGTTGGAGAATTCATATCTTTTAGAAATTATAAAAAAGGTGAAACTTATGCATATGTTCACACTCCTTTAAGGGAGGCCAATGAAAAAATCATGGAGTGGAATTTGGAAAACAGGCATAAAACTTTTCTTTCAAGAGTTTTTTATCTTTCTGCAGTAAAAGTTTACCGATTCTTTGAAAAAATGGCCTGGAAGAGGATAGATCACATCATATTTAATTCTGAGTTAAGTAAACAAAGGGCAAAAGAGCACAATTTAATTGGGAATAAAGAAAATTATGTTATTTACCCTCCAGTTGAAATCCCTAAAAAATCTCTAATCAAAAAAGGTAATTATTTTTTATATGTCTCAAGAATAAACCCCCCCAAAAGGCAAAAAGAGCTTATTGAGGCTTTTAACAATTTTTCAAAAGTTCATCCCGAATTTCGGCTTATTTTAGTTGGAGCGGCAGACAATGAAAAGTATTATAATGAGATTGTAAGGGGAATCAAAGGAAAAAATATCGAAATAAGGTCTAACCTCTCAAATGAAGAGTTGGGTGAATTGTACTCCGGTTCTCTTGCAGGGGTTTTTGTCGGATACCAGGAAGATTTTGGTATTGTTCCTTTAGAAGTTATCGGGAGGGGGAAACCTTTAATTGCAGTAGATGAGGGAGGATTTGTTGATTTAATAAAAGACAACCCTTTATTTCATAAGATAAAAGAAAAGCATAGCAGAAAAGAAATGGTAAGGGAAATTGGGAAGGAATTGGAAAACTTCATAAATAAAAAGTATCCCAAATCAAAAAAGAAAATAAAATTAAATGATTTTATAAAAGAAATTGAAGGGGTATTGAGGGCATGAAATACCCCCCCCCGAAATAAAAAAAAGGAAAATCGTTTTAATAGCAATGGTATCTCAATAAAAAGGCCCTTTTCAATATTAAATACATGGTTGATGAAAAAATTTGAAATAGGTATTGTTATTAAATATCCTTTAAGAACTTCAGTTAAATTCGCAAGAAATTATTTCAGGGGGAAGGAAATAGTTGTTGCGGAAATAGGCACTTACAAAGGAGAAAATGCATTAAATATGCTAGAAAAATTAAAGATAAAAAGGATTTATCTTATAGATCCATATGAAGCCTATGGGGATTACAAAGAGGATACCGCCTCTAAGAATACGGATAAAAATTTTAAGTCTGCGAAAAGAAGATTAAAAAAATATTCAAACAGAACAATTTATATAAAGAAATTTTCGGATGAAGCGTGGAAATTCATTCCAGAAGAATTAGATTTCATTTATTTAGACGGAAATCATGAATATAAATATGTAAAAAAAGATATGGAAATTTATTGGAAAAAGTTAAAAAAGGAGGGCATTCTTGCAGGGCACGATATTTCATGGCCAGGAGTTAGTAAATCTTTTTGTGAATTTGTTCAGGAGAAAGACCTTAATCCAAATATCCAGGCAATGGACTGGTGGATTGTGAAAAAATAAAAAATAATAATCAAAATTATTTCACAAATAAATAATTGTAAAAGTCAAAACACTTCTTTTTTTTATACCCATATTTTCCAAGTTGTTTTTCTATTTTTTCAATATCAAAACATTCTACAATTATTTTTGCATTGGTTTTTTTTAAAAATTTATTTCCCCCGTCGAAAACTTTGTCTTCATGGCCTTCTACATCTATAAGTAAAAAATCCACTTCCCCATAAGAGATGCCCCTTTTTTTAAGAAATTTGTCAAGGGTTACAGATTTTGTTTTTATATTTCCCTTCTCTGAAATTCTTGTTGCTCCAGTGTTTAAATCAGGCATATCCATAAGCAAATTTTTCTCTTTGTTTGAAATTGCAAGATTTATGGGGGTAACATTTTCTATAGAATTAATTTTTAAATTCTTTACCAAAATTTCATAATTTTTTGGATTTGCTTCAAACGCAAAAACTTTTTTAAATTTTTTTGATCCCAAAACGGCAAATCTTCCTATGTGGGAGCCTATATCCAAAAAAATTCTCCCGGAATTTTTCAGCAAATAATTAGTTGTCTCTGGTTCATAATATTTTGAATAAAAAAGAAAGTCGAGAGTTCTTCCCCTTGAAAGGAACCTAAACCCTTTTAGGGAGGAATAAGAATCTGGAATCATTTCCTTTAAATCATTTTCATCTTTGCCTAAAATTTTGTACCATGACCTTATAATTATATATTTTAATAAATCCATTTTTTTATCGGCCCTGAATACAGAGTCAAAATCCCTCAGACGGTGTTTAAACATTTCTTGAATATTCATTAATCCTCCAAAGAAGAATATTATTTATAAAGATTGTTTGGGTTGTTAATTTATGAAGAAGACGATAAAAGTTTATTTGCAATACCCTTGGATATTTCCAGATTCCCCCTACTACAAATATCTCATATCTTCTCCTTCCAAAGGTATTGAATATCAAAACATCTCGAAACAGAAAGGGGTTTCCACTAATAAAAAATTTATAGAAATTATGAGGTGGTCAAAAGTATATTTTAAAAAGATTGTTAATTCCTTTTTCCCCTCTTTTCCAAATTCTCATTCAAGTCCAAAAGGGAATTATGATTTAATCCATTGCGCTCATTGTCTTTCAAGAAACAAAGATAAACCATGGGTAGCAGATATAGAATTCCCCGGCCAATTGTGGCTTTCCGGAGGAATTGCAAAGAATAAGAAAAGAGTTAGAAAATTGCTTTTTTCAAACAATTGCAAAAAATTAATATTTTGGACAAAGAAAATGCAAGAAGATTTTTTAAGGGAATTTTCGGATTTAAGAGGGAAGTGTGTGGTGATTTACCCATCTATTCCCCGCCAGAAAATTAAGAAAAAAAATTCCGGAGTAAATCTTATTTACACTGGAAGATATTTTTATGGGAAGGGAGGGCTGCATGCCTTGGAAGTTATGGATAGGTTGACAAAAAAATATAGAAATGTCAGTGGGGTGATTGTTTCAAGTGTCCCGGGACATATAAGAAAAAAATACTCTGAAAATAAAAAAATCCAAATTTATGATCTAATGCCTCAAAAAAAGCTATTTGAAATATTTTCAAAATCTCATATTTTTATTTATCCCGGTTATTCAGACAGTTTTGGTTTTGCTATTCCTGAAGCGATGAGTTTTGGTGTAATCCCAATTTCAGCAGATATATCAAACAGGAATGAACTGATTAGGGAAGGAAAAACGGGCTTTTTAATTCCAATTTCCGCCGACCATGGTAAATTAATAAAACTGGGAGAGACTTTAGAGGGTCCTGCAAAAAAAATAGTCTCCGATTTTGAGAGAAAAGTGGAAATCTTAATAAAAGATAAAAAGTTGAGAGATAAAATGTCTGGAGAATGCATCAGAGAGATAGAAGTCGGAAAATTTTCCTTGAAAAAGAATAATAAGAAAATTAAAGAAATTTATAGGGGGGCCTTAAAATGAAGCAGATATTGAATATTGGCTGTGGGAACAATAAGGAAGATGTTCCCTTTAGGGGCAAGATTATTGGAATTGATAGAACTAAACTAAGGGGGGTTGATATTGTTCATGACCTTAATTCATTTCCCTGGCCGATAAAGAATAATCAATTTGACTATGTTTACGCGAGTCATGTCTTGGAACATTTAGAAGATATTGTTAAACCTTTGGAAGAAATATATCGCATCTCAAAGCCCAGTGCAATTGTAAAAATAATCGTTCCTTTGTTCCCAGGAGTTTGGACTTTTGCAGATCCAACGCACAAACAAGCTTTTACTTATATGAGTTTTAACTATTTTGAGAAAAGTCACGGACTTAACTATTATTCTCATGCAAGGTTTAAAATTTTAAAAAGAAAAATACTTTTCCACAAATTATATCGGTTTATGGAATTCATAAATATTTCAGAGTTTCTTAGAAAGGGATATTATGTATTTTTTTCACAAATAATTCCCCCTAAAGTTTTGGAAATAACGCTAAGGGTTGAAAAATAAAGGTTTGAAAAATAAATTTATTTTTTAAAAGTTTTAAGAAACTTTTTTCTCTTCTCTTTATTAAATATGAATATGAAAATTCCTTTCAATCTTAGTTTCACAAAATTATAAACAAAAGTCAATAAATTAGTTGGGATTTGGTACCATCTAATTATTTTAAGAGTCTCAATTATTCCCCCTATTTCGTGTTTCAATCTTTGTTTTGGGGCAAGGTTCCATGCAGATTTCCCGCACTTATGCCAAATTTTTGAAGAAGGAACATAAATTAACTTATAACCTGCTCTTTTCATTCGTATAGAATATTCCCCTGTATCAAGACCGCTAAGAAAAAACTTTTCATTTAATAAACCAACTTTTTCTATGACTTCTTTTTTGACAACCATCAAGCAACCAGTAATTACGTCTGTTTCGCCCGTTCTAATCGGATTTTTATTAACTTTAACCCCTCCTGTCCAGGGATTGTATTTTACTCCTCCAAACCACCAAATTTCTTTGGGTTTATCATAATAATAAATTACGGGGGAAGACCCTCCAATCCTTTTGTCTTTCTCCATCTCTTTTATAAGTTCGCTTAAAAATAATTTATCAACCGTTATATCATTATTTGCAATTACATAATAATCGGGGTTGTGATTTCTTTTTGCAAATTCTATCGCTTTGTTGCATCCCCCATCATACCCCCAATTTTTCTCCGACCTAACAAAATCAATTTTTTTCTTATTTTTGAATATCTTTTTTAATTTGAGTGCTTCATCCTCGTTTGAGCCATTGTCATAGAGAACAATCCGGTAATTTGGGTAATCAATCTTGAAAATAGAGTTTATACATTCAACAGAATCCTTAAACCCATTCCAATTTATAAGTAAAATAGACACTAACGGAACTTTTTTTCTTTTCATTTTTTTGT
>JAHJRS010000070.1 GCA_018830845.1 Nanobdellota archaeon | reverse complement strand
GAAGAAGGTCCCTTGAAACATTAAAAAAAACTTTTCGCGTTCTCTCTACATCCGTGAACTCCTCGGCTTTTGGTTGGTGTTCAATTAAAACCCCTCTTGCAAGATTTAAAAGATACTCTTCTTCCTCCCTCAAAATTGATTCTGGAGGAGTTAAATGATAAAAAAGTTTTGAATCTTTTTTTCTATGAAGGATGGTAACATTGCTGACATCAAACTCCTCGGCATAAATTTCATACTGATCAACAATTTGAGAATCTTCGGGAATTCCCTCCACAATCCTTGTAAAAGTAAAATTGGGAATAATGTCGGGTTCAAAAAGCCGCGAATAAATATCTCGTTCTCCTTTTTTGTAATTTTGAAGGTAAGGAAGGGCCTCCTGAATTAATTTAGTCTTTTCGAGAAGGGAATAAATCTTCTCAATAAGTTTAATATACCTTCCCTGGTCAACCTTAACTTCGCCTTTTACTTTTTGAAAAAAAATCTTTGCTTCAAAAAGAATCCTCTTCAAATCATAATACGCCGCAATAGGATCCTTTTTTAAAAGATATAAAAAAGAAAAAATCTCGTTATACCGCTTGGGAAAAAACGATTCATTCAGACTTGCAAGTTTTTCGTGTGACAAAACCTCTTCCTGCTTTAAAAGGTAAACATAAAGGCTTCCAATTTCCAAAAGATAATTTGTTTCCCTAAAATCATAGTTGTAGTTTTTTTCTTTTACAAAAACAACACGGGAAACATTTGGATTTTCAATTAAAGCATCGACTGTTCTTTCCATTACCGCAGAAGAAAAAGATAAGCTTGGAGTGAAATTTGCCCCCTGATAATTTATATAAAGGATATCGCTCCCGCCTTCCCTTAGAACTTCATGCGAATAAAGTTTCGCCTCTTTTTCAAATTGCATTTTAACATAAAAAAAAGTATTTAGGACTTTATATTAATTATGAAACTCACTCTCGAAACAAATTTAAACCGCAAGGTTCTTTTAAGGGTATGAATGAAGAGGGAGGCTATTCGGGGGAGGATGACCCGGGTTTAAATCTTGTTGAATTGGAGGAACGCCAGAAAATAATAAAGGACAGGTTAATTTTAATAGGTCAAAATTTGGTTGATTTTAAAGAAAAAAAAGATGAAGAAATTCTTGAAATTAAAAAAGATCTTGCAACCCTTAAAGTTAGTTTGGAAAGAATAAAAGATTTTTTGGAAACAATTTCCTCAAAGTTCCAGGAATTTGCAAAAAAGGATGACCTTGAAATACTTAAAAAACAGGCAAAAATGTTCCAGCCTCTTGAATTTGCAACTAAAGAAGATTTAGAAAAGTTAAAAAGCAAGAAAAAGCATTAATAAATATGGTCCCTCTTGGAAGAGTCTTGGAGTTAAAGAAGGCCGGCAGGTCCAGAGAGGAGATATTATCAAAATTAAAGGAAGAAGGTTTCAATCCAATGGAAATAAATGATGCAATGAATCAATCAAGAATAAAAGAAGCAGTGTCAGAGGAAGAAAACCCCACCAGAGGGATGGTCCCCTCTATAATGGGAATGCGCAGTGAAAATGACGAATCTGCCGAGGAAGAAACATATACCCCCTCTTCAGCTCCCTCTCCCACCGGAGATTATTCGAATTACACCTCTCAGGAAAATTCCATGATGTCCGGTTATGAAGGAGAAGATGAATATTACCCTGAGGAATACTCCGAACAATATGCACAAGGGGGTGCGGGAGGATATTCAATGAGTTCTGAAACAATGATAGAAGTTGCAGAACAGGTTTTTTCCGAAAAAATAAAAAGAATTGAAGAGGATTTAAAATCTTTAAAGGAATTTAAGGCTGTCTATTCTCCTATGATTTCTGACTTAAATGAAAGAGTCAAAAGAATGGAAAAAAGTTTTGACAAAATGCAAATTGCAATCCTCGACAGGGTTGGTTCCTTCGGAAGAAATATTGACGCCGTTAAAAAAGAAATTGAGATGGTTGAAGATTCTTTCGAAAAGATGAACAAAGGCAAAAAGTGAATCTTTTCGCATGAAAAATCTTTGATTTTGCTTTCGAAAAACTGAATAGAAGTAAGAAATAGTTTTTTGTTTGGAAAACTTTAGTCTGCCTTCGAAAAGATGAATAAAAAATAATCAGTATATTCTTTGCAAAAATAAAAATGCTCTAATTAATGATGTGCTGGGGGAACATCTCTATTTTTTCTTTTTCCCGCCAAAGGAATTCCTATGACTGCGCCAAGAACCAAAATTGCGATTATTATAGTTGAAGAATATTGTTCAAGCCACCACCCAAATGAACCTCCTCCAAATAAATCCCCGCTCCATCCAAAGGCATCAGAAAAACTCTGAACCAGAATTATTAATCCGGCAATTCCCCCTAAAATTCCAAATCCCCATTTTGCCCCTGAACTATTCCAGTCTACAAAAAGCCCAAGGATAATCATAAAGACCAAAATTATTGAAAGGACAACCCCCAACCGAGGAAAAATTTCCGCAAAAAAGTATGAAACAAAATGGAATTGCAGAGCCATAAGTGCAACTGCAATTGAAATTATAAAATTGACAGCAAGATTATCCCCCAAAAATTTGGCTTTGGTTAGAATTGCATAAATTATTGCAAAAATTAAAAGAAAGGGCAAAACATAACTAAAAACCCCTGCACTTTCAAGTTGATATAAAAAATTTCCAATTGAGCCTCCTCCAACAATTCCGTAAGAAGCCATTGTAATCAACCCCTCAATCATAAAAAATTAAAAGAAATATTCTTTATATAGATTTCTATTGTTTCATTTAAAAGAGGCCTAATTTTATTATGCAGCCTTCTTAACTTTCAAAACCGCCGCAACGGCAGCAATAACCAAAACAACAATTAAAAAGTTCGTCCAGAACCCTTCGGTCCCTGAAGAAAATGCCCATTCAAAGAAAACCTCGAGGGCATTCCACACGCCGGGAAATGCACCTGTTGCCCAAAGAACCGCAATGATAACCGCAATAAAAGTCAGAACAGCAAGTCCTTTTTGTACCTTGCTATTCAAAGAAATGTCCCCATTATTAATGAATCCCCAAAGGACGAATCCTACAAAAATTACAACAACCCCCACAGTCATAAATAAAATCAAATTGTTCACTACAACAACTGGATAAACAACTGCAACAAAAATAAGCGAAACAACTAAAGAAACAAAGGCATTAATCTGAGACTGCTCCTCCCCAAAAAGTTTTGATTTTTGAAGCAAAGCATACATTATAAAAAACATTAGCAAAAAAGGGTACAAAAAGTCAGTAAAAAGTGATGCTTGAAGAATGTTAGCCATTTTTATTAGATTATGTCCGCACTTTCGTCCATGTCCATTTCCTGGCTAGGAAGTGCAGCTTTATTTATTATAAAGATGTCACTAACCGCTTTCACAAACTGGTGCGGAATAACAACCCCTCTTGCTCCGCCCAAGACAGAATTCAAGTGAGATGCTACTTTTATCCTCCAGCTGTCAACTTTGTTTTCATACAAGTTTGCTTCCTCAATTTCCCCAAAAAAATCGCCGGAATCGGTGTAAACCCTCTTGCCCAGAACTTCAGTTATCTTTTTAACTCTCATAACAAAAAGTATGCATTTTTATTTAAATAGTTTTCCATACTCCAAACTAATAGAATCTTCACCCCAACAACCTTTATAAAAAATAAATCTTTCAAAATACCATGCTCAATCGGAAAGAATTTTTTGCAGTAGTGATAATCTCAATCGTACTAGGGCTCATAATTTCCCTTGTGAAAGATGTTAATATTTTTTTAATGACAACCCTTTTTGTGTTTATAGCAATCATTGCAAACATAATAGCAAAAAAAATATTTAGTTTTTACCTCGACACAGATATAGAAATAAAAATCTGGGAGATAAAGCAGTTTGGGGTCAAAAAACATCTTCATTTCAAAAATTTTATTCAGGCGGGAATTTTTGTGCCTTTAATAGTAAAATTTATCTCAGTTGGACTGATAAACTGGATGGCTTGCCTGACTTTTGACGCCTCGGGAAAAGTTTATAGGGCGGCAAAAAGGCACGGAATCTATTCTTTCTCAGAAGTTTCCGAAGAGGAAATGGGATGGATTGCCTCAGCAGGAATAATTACAAATATTTTGCTTTCAATTGTTGCATACCTTGTTGGAGCAGAAGTGCTTGCAAAAATAAGCATGACTTACGCTTTTTTTAATATAATTCCGGCCTTTGATTGGGACGGTGCAAAAATCTTTTTTGGAAATGTAACACTCTGGTCCTTTTTGGCAATAATTTCGCTTATGGGATTAATTGCAACATTTGCAATTGTTTAAAAAAATTTTGCGTTTGGAATAATCTTGCCCGATTTTTCCTGCCCGCAAGCAATACCTTACTCGCGCCTAACGGCGCGTACCCCGAGAATGTCGTCCCGATTAGACGGATCCCAGTTGCAGTTGAGGTCAGCCCCATTATCGTCGGCATCGAACCACGCGACTGAATTGTCGTCGCTTCTTGGGAACCAGTAATATAAATCTCCAGACTTAACACTCTTATTTGGTAATCCCTGACTTGTGTGATTACTTTCTAAATAATCTTCGAGTGAAATTCCAGGGGTTTTGTCTTTCATTAAAGTTTCTTTGTCAAGGACTTCCAAATTTTTTGGAATTAAATTCCCGTTTGAATCTAAAACATGATTATAATTAATATGCAAAACTCCATTTTTAACCTTAAAGTCAGCGTCAAGCCATTCTGCTCTCCAAGGACTTTTTAATTTAGTTATCTCATTGTACACATTTTCCTCATTAATTTTTGCATATTTTAAGAATTCAACAAACTCATATGGGGTGAGCATTTTTTCTCCTTCTTTTTGAAGCAACTTATGTGCTTCAAACCAGTTTTTCCTGTGAAATTTCTTTTCCTTTGCAACATAAAGGTTTATTGAAGGAACGTAAACAAACCCTTCCATATTCTGATTTTCAATAAAATCTTTCTCTAAAGAGTAATCTAAATCAAAAGAATCAATTATTTTTGCTATTCGATTCTTGTCTTTCTCGCGCACGTATATTGCTGGTGCCATGCCAATTTTAGAGTTTCT
>JAHJRS010000069.1 GCA_018830845.1 Nanobdellota archaeon | reverse complement strand
TATTTTCTCTTTTATATTCATTAAAACCTTGCTTTTCGTTTCGTCAAGCAAAATAATAAGGTCATCAATTCCAGTACCAAGCGTTGCAAGGATTCCTGCAATCGAAGGCAAATCAAGGTTCCATGAAATTAAAGAAGCAATTCCTAAAATAATAATTACTTCCGAGACGGTTATTCCGATTAGAGAGGCAGATGCTTTCCATCTTCTGTATCTTATAAAAACTATTATTGAAACAACCAAAATTGCAACCATTCCGGCAATTAAAATAAACTTCGCAAATTCTTCCCCGAGAAGAGGAGAGATTGTATCAAGCTTTACTATTTCAAGCTTGTATGGCAGACTTCCTGTCATGAGAACTGTCTGAAGTTTTTTCATCTGTGCCCGTGCTTCAACCAAAGCTTCATCCTGCGTTGCCCCTGTTCCTGAACCTGAAATTGAAATCTGAGTTGTAACTCTTCCTTTAAGGCTTTCACTTATCTGAAGACTATCAACTAAATTGCCATCTAAAAATAAATCCAAAGGCAGTTCAAGATAGCCCCCTTCAGAAGTAATATTTACAGGAATATCCCGCGTGATATCTGCATGCTTTTGAGCAGCCTCGGGACT
Organism: Nanobdellota archaeon; assembly: GCA_018830845.1. Taxonomy (GTDB): domain Archaea; phylum Nanobdellota; class Nanobdellia; order Pacearchaeales; family GW2011-AR1; genus GW2011-AR1. The sequence goes on along the minus strand of JAHJRS010000069.1, from coordinate 4,720 downwards.
AAGTGTAACTGAAAAAGAAAAGCGACACAAATAACCTCCTTCAAACTGATTGCAACCTTCAATTCTTGCATTCTGGGCATCTCTTCCAACCGAAGCAATATCCCTTTCCCCCCCTTCAAAAACTGTGATATTTCCTATTTTAGCTTCAAACTTTCCCTGCTCTGAAACCAAATTTTTCAAGTCAGAAGGAGTTGCGCCCGCTATTTCAATGAGCATAAAATTATTTCCTGAAAGGTCACTCACGGGAGAAACCTGAATGTCTGTTAATCCAAAAGCATTAAACCTGTTTTGGGTTATTTCAACAAGGTCCGTTAATTCGCTTTGGGTGAGGGATTTGTTTTCTGCTTTTATGAGCGCCCTTGCCCCCCCTGACAAATCAAGGCCGAGCTTTAAATTTGTCTTTGGAATTTCTGAAACAGCAAGCCCGGGGAGTTCGCTTCCAAAAAAAGAGTATTCTCCCGCATTGGTCAGGATAATGAGCCTTGCCTCACCAAGAGCAAAATTTTCAGAAATTATTCTTTGATAGTCATCTATATTTTTTACAGACTCATCATTTATTGAATGAATTACCTGCCCGGTTCTCAACCCCTGTTCAAACAGACTTGAATTTGAATTAACATCAACCACTAAAACGCCCGAATCAAAAATCTTTGGGGGAAGTCCGAAGATAAGCAAAAGTGAGAACACAAGAAAAACAATCAGGAGCCATATTTTAAAACCGAGTTTCATTCTTTGTTCTCTCCTTCTCTTCTCTCAATGTGCCACTTTAATATTGAAACGTTTGTTACCCAAGTGTTCAAAAGGTCGAAACCTAACCCAATTACAAGAATAGTGAAAATTTGTGCAAGAACAACTGAAAAAGATTGAACAACAATTAATGCCACCAAGAGCGCGAAAAAAGAAGTAAGAGTCATGGTGGTTCCGGTTTTGAAAGCCCCGTAAATTCTTTCATTAAGACTCCCCTCTTTTCTTTTTAGCATCCTTGTTGTAAGAAGGATATCCGTATCAACTGAATACCCTATAAGCATAAGGAAAGCAACAATTCCTGCAGTTGACATTTTAATTCCGAGAATGTCAACAAGAACGAGAGTCATTAATATATTTGCAAAAGCGGAAATTATTACCGCCAATGAAGGAATGCTATAAAAAAAATAAATTGTAAAAGTTATTGCAAGGATCAAAAAAGTTGAGATGAATGAAGCATCTGAGGAAAATACGGCCAGGCTTAAAATTGCGTTTGCAAAAACTAAAATTCCGGATAAAATTTTCAGTTTTGTTTTACTTCCAAAAATAACAAAAACAACCCAACTCATAAATGAAAATGCAAGAAGAATTGCAAGCAAAAGCTGCTCATAAAAACTCTCACTTAAAATCGAACCTGTAAAGGTGATGTCTGAATTTTCCCCCTCAATAAGTTCGTAACCTAGATAATCTTCAAGAAGATCTTGGATTTCTTCTGGCTCAAGAGTGGTTTCAACGACGACTGCCTTTTGCTCATTTGTTCCAAACTCATAAATTCTTTTTGTACCAAATCCCGGAACTGTTGAAGAGAACTCATCTTCAAGGTCGCTTAATGAGAGATTTCCGTCGTAAATTGTTATTGAAGTTCCGCCAGTGAGTGAGATGTCTTTATTTATGAAATCTCCTGTTTTTGAGTAAGTAATTCCTATGTAAAAAATTGAACCAATAATTATTAAAAGGGGGATAATGAGAATCCATTTGTAGGATTTATCATGCCAGTTCTTCTTTTGAATTCCCTCAGACTCTTCCACCATTCAACCTTGAAATTTTTTCGCTATATAAAGTTTATTAGTCAGGACAAAAAGAAAATGAAAGACGACTTATTGGGTTCGCATCTTGTCGGACACTAAAACCAGTAACGTAGGAAGCTTAACTTCTGTGTTCGGAAAGAGAACAGGTGTTTCCAACCTACTATGGCCGTCTTCAAAATTTTAAGAAAATTCTGTTTTATAAATGTTTCTTTAATGCAGTTTTTGCCAAAAGGGCTCTAATCGAAATGCCTCTCTTTCGTGTTTACTAATCTGCATCCTGCAAAAACCAATATTTTTAACTAAAAGTCAACTTGGTATTTCTATGGGAATGCTTGAATATTTCAAAAAACTGATTAAAAAAGAAGAAACTTCAAAAATTGAGAAAGAAAAAATACAATCTTCAGAAATTTTAAACTGGATAAAAAACAAAAAAAATGAAAACGAAATTAAAGAAAAGGAATTTTTCAAGGTTATTCAGAATAAAATAAACATTTTTACAAACCAACTTGAGAAAAAAATAGATATTGCAGAGGCAGTTGATGTTGAAACAAAAAAAGCGGACAATCGGCTTAAAGCAATTACAAATGAGGGAAGGAAAAGATATATTGAATCCCTGAGAGGTTTTGTCCAAAATTTAAACGATTTGAAAAAAAGTGATTTTGAAAATTTCACGAAAGAAATTGATAAAACCTTTGCAAACTTTAGCAAATTCTCAAACAAAAATTATGAAAGAGCCACGGTTTTGATAGGGAAGGAAATGGCGGACATAAAAAGAGAAATAAAAAGTTTTTCAACAGGGTTAATAGAAACTTTTGACAAAAACAAAAAGATTTCTGAGGTTTCAAATGCACTTCTTTTAATCAAGGAAAACTTAAGCAAATTTTCTGAAGTTAAAAAAGAAAAAGAGAAAGCTGAAAAATCATTTGATTTGACCTGCAAAAAAATAAATGAACTGGAAAATGAGAAAAAGAAAATTCTTGAGGAGATTGAAAAAATAAAAGAAAGTGAGGAATACAAAAAAAATCAGGAAAAAATCAAAAAGGCTGAAAAGTTAAAAGAAGAACTAAAAAATGAAATTTTGGGATTGGAGCAGATAATTGACTTTAAAGCCCTTTCTAACTTTTACCACGTCTTTGAGGATCAAATGAAAGTTGTGAAATTGTACAAAAATAATTTTCTTGAACAATTTCAAAAAGAAGGGGGAGATAAAATTTTGAATTTGCTAGATGAAGCCAAAATGAAGAGCAAAAATATTTTGGAAAAAATAAACCAAATTAATTCCAAAAAAGACGAGATAACTAAACTTGGACAGGAAATAAAGGAAGACAAAACCAATGAATTAAATTTAAAAGTGACAAGGACAATTCAGGAAATTGGTGACCTTGAGGGGGAAAAATCCAGAGAAAAAAAGGTCTATGAAAAAACAGATTCAAATAAAAAGGAATTTTTGATATTAATAAAAAGAGGGTTAGGGAAATTTGATCTTGAATTAATACCCTAAAGGGCATAAAGAGGAATTTAATTTAATCTCTCTGTTTTATTTGATTAATCTGTCCCCTGGGTTCTTACACGAGTTTTCAATGCAATATTTAATGTACTCTTCCATTTCGGAAGCCATTGAAGAAGAAAAACCTACCCAAGAACGGCCTCCAATGAAAGTCGTTGGAACCCCCCTTGCTTCAATATTATAAGCCTGAGCAACCTGCTTGAAAATAACAAGATTATCTGGACTTTTCCATACCTCAAACATCTTAACTTCAATTTCAGGGTATTTTTGCTGCCACTCCACAAGATATGGCTTTTGTGCCGCACAGTGAGAACAACCATCTCCCCAGAAGAAATAGATTGTCACTTTTTCAGGATCGTCATTTAGACTAATTGTGCCGGATCCGTCTTTAATTGTTCCGCCTGTTGCCTGAAAAACAAGACCATAAGTTAAAATAATTACTACTAATAAAATCACTCCAATTCCCAGATAGTACTTTTTTTTCATAAATTCACTTACAAAGATTAAGACTTAAATGTTTCTAATTTTGAGGAAAATTTTATTTTCTAAAACTTTTTATAGGCATGATTTGTGATATTTTTATGAAAAGATGCCGGATGTCACCAATATTCTTTGGTTCGTCCATCATCTTAGGTAACGTTTGCGGCTTTCGTCAGAGAAAAAAAGAAAAGCCGTCCTTCAACTCTTCGAGGAAGGGTTGATAAGGGAAACCAAGGGGTTTCCATTATGCGGGGATGCCGGAGTGGTCAAACGGGCTAGATTTAGGCTCTAGTGGTTTATCCTTACCTAGGTTCGAATCCTAGTCCTCGCATTTTTTTCAATATAATTTTTTAATTTAAACAGGGAATACCTAAATTCAAGGTAAGTATATCTTCTTTTCTCATAACTATTTGTTATCTCAAAAACTTCCCCTTCATATAACTCTCCAAAACTTTTTTCATTCAACAACTTCTTCTTTGGTTTGGGGGGTTTGTTTTTGGATTTTAATGGCCCCCAGCTCTCAAGGTAATAATTGTTAGTTCCGCTTCCGTCACTCACCGCATAAATGAATATATCATTATTTTCAACCAGTCCGATAAGCTTGGCTTGCTTTTTTGTCAATTGAGGAATACAAAAAATACTTTCAAGAAATATTTAAATCTAGTTAACTTTAAAACATAAGCGATATTCCAAAAAATATGCCCGGGTAGCTCAGTCTGGAATTAGAGCACTACCCTCCTAAGCACGAACTAAAGTTCGTACAGACTCCACTTTTGGAGAAAGCGAAGTGAGGAAGGGGTCGCAGGTTCGAATCCTGTCTCGGGCGTTTCAGAACCTGCTTGCAGGTTTCCACAAGGGATGACCCTTCGGGCCTTCCAAAGAAAGGGATGACCCTTCGGGCCTTCCAAAGAAAGGGATGACCCTTCGGGCCTTCCAAAGAAAGGGATGACCCTTCGGGCCT
>JAHJRS010000068.1 GCA_018830845.1 Nanobdellota archaeon | reverse complement strand
TTTCAAAAAAAACAAAATTAAAAGTTTATGCTGAACACGTTGATTCTTTTTCTCCAGGAAGAAATACCGGTTTTATTTTGCCCGAGGAAGTTAGAGCGAATGGTGCAAAAGGAACATTTCTTAATCACTCCGAGCATAAAATAGGTTTTGAGGTTTTAAAAAAGACCATTTTAAGATGCAAAAAGACAGGGCTTAAAGTTGCAGTTTTTGCTCCGGATTTGAAGGAAGCAAAAAAAATTGAAAAATTAAAACCGGACTTTCTTATTTTTGAACCGCCGGAACTTGTTTCGGGAAAAATTTCTGTTTCCTCGGCAAAACCTGATTTGATAAAGAAAATTTCAAAAGAAATAAAAATAAATTTTTTGGTGGGGGCAGGAATTCATAAAAGAGAGGATGTTGAGGATGCAATGAAACTTGGGGCAATGGGGGTTGCGGTTTCCTCGCAGATTACAAAAGCGAAAAATCCTGAGAAAGAATTAAGAAAACTATTGGGAAAATAGGTTTTTTAAAGGTGACAGGTCCATCCTCCATCAAGAGTTATTATTGAACCCGTCATGTAACTGCTTTCTTCCGAAGCAAGATATACCGCAAGCCCCCCGATTTCTTCGGCTTTCGCTGGTCTTGCCAACGGAACCGAATTTTTTATCATTTGTTGCATTTCTTTTGAATTTAGCAAATCCTTTGTCATAGGTGTTTCAAAAACTCCCGGGCAAATTGCATTTGCAGTAATTCCTTTTTGGGCAAATTCTGTCGCAAATGTCTTTGTTAACATTATTACTGCTCCTTTACTTGCGTTATACGCCGAAGAACCTGCAAAAGCATGGGTTCCGGCAATGGAAGCAATGTTTATTATCCGCCCCCCTTTTTTCATGAGAGGAACAGAGTATTTTGTAACTAAAAAATATCCTCTTAAGTTCACATCTATAATTTTTTCCCAGTCTTTTGAAGAAGTTTCCTCAATTGGGGTTGGAAAAAAAATTCCTGAATTGTTTACTAAAATATCAATTTTACCAAAATCCTTTTTAATTTGGTTAATGACTCTCTCTATATTCATTTCCTCTAGGACATCAAGATGGTAATACTTCCCTTTTGTTTTGAGCTTTTTTATAATCGGTTCCCCATCCTTCAAGTCAAGAATTGCAATTTTTGCACCATGAAGAGAAAATGCTTTTGCCATTGCCTCTCCAAGGCCCCCGCTTGCTCCAGTTATAACAGCAACTTTGTTCTTTAAGTCAAACATTTTTTACCTCTTAAGGAACACAAAATAAGGAATATATTTAAATCTATTCCTCTATTAGGGAGTGTATGAAAAAGGTGATAGGAATTGACTTAGGTGGAACCTTCATTAGGGCGGGAATTTCCAGTGGAAGAGATATTGTGGGATATGTTAAGGTAAAAACTCCAAAAACCCAGAAAGAAATTTTGAAAAAAATTTGCGAGTTAATTTATTCCTTTGATTTAAAAAAAATTAAGGGAATTGGGGTGGGGGTTCCAGGATTTACAAAAGACGGATTTGTTAAAAAAACACCCAACCTTCCAATAAAAAATCTTGATTTGAAAAAATTCCTTGAAAAAAAATTTGGAAAAAAAGTTTATGTGGAAAATGACGCAAAGTGCATTGCGCTTTCAGAGATTGAATTTGAGACCAAAAAAAAGAATGTAGTTGTTTTAACACTTGGAACAGGAATTGGGGGGGCTATAATTGTTAATGGCAAAATTTATTTTGGAAACGGTTATGCAGGGGAAGTGGGTCACATCATGGTCAGTGAAAATAAAGATTGGGAGCACATTTGGAAGGAAGTTTTGAAAAAAATGAAAAGTGAATTTGGGGAAGGATTTTCAATTAAAGAAGTTATGAAGTCCGAAAGCAAAAAAGCAAAATATCTTCTTGATGAGGTCTATGAAACTCTTGCACGGGGAATTGGTTCTTTGATAAGCACCCTTGATCCCGAAGAAATAATATTAATGGGGGGTATAAGGGATGCCGGAGATAAATTTATCGCTGGAATCAATAAAAAATTGAAAACAAAAACGATAAATCCAAAGATTCCGCCCATCAGGTGGAGCAAAATTCCTCACCCCGGGGTTTTTGGTGCAATTTTACTCACAGAGAAGTTTGATTAAATGTTTATAAATGCAAAAAATTTCGTATGAAATATAAAAGAGGGCAATGAAAATTTTAATGTTTGGGTGGGAGTTTCCACCATTTAACAGCGGAGGATTAGGAACTGCGTGCATGGGCTTAACAAGAGGATTGAAAAATGCAAATGTGGAAGTGACTTTTGTTCTTCCAAGAAAAGTGGACCTTGATGTTGATTTTTTAAAATTTGTTTATGGTGATGAATTTAGTGGGATAAAAAATTACTATGCTGTAAATTCCCTTCTTCAGGGATATTCAACATCAGAAAATTACAATGACAGGGTTTTTTCTGAAGGCGAAAAAATGCCTGCTCTTTACGGAAAAGACCTTTTTGAAGAAGTTGAAAGGTATGCTTTAATCGGAGGGGAAATTGCAAAAAATGAGGATTTTAATTTAATTCATGCTCATGACTGGTTAACTTACAAGGCAGCAATTAATGCAAAAAAAATTTCGGGAAAACATCTCGTTATACATGTTCATGCAACTGAGTTTGACAGAACCGGGGGAAACAACATTAATCAGGAGGTTTATGAAATTGAAAAAAAAGGCATGGAAGAGGCAAATTCGATAATAGCAGTTAGCAATTTTACAAAGCAAAAAATCATTGAAAATTATGGAATTTCACCAGAAAAAATAAAAGTTGTTCACAATGCAGTTGATTTTGAAGATTATGCTCTTGGAGAGGTTCATAAACTTAAAAAAACAAAAAAAGTTGTTCTTTTCCTTGGAAGGCTCACACTGCAAAAAGGCCCGGATTACTTTATTTATGCCGCCAAAAAAGTTTCTGAGCATTACCCGGATGTCGTTTTTGTTGTTTCTGGTTCAGGGGATATGGAAAAAGCAATAATAAAAAAAGTTGCAGAGATGGGGCTTGCTGACAAATTTATTTTCACGGGGTTTTTGAGGGGAAAAGACATTAACGAGGCTTACCGGATGGCTGATTTGTATGTAATGCCCTCGGTGTCAGAGCCTTTTGGAATAACACCTCTTGAAGCGCTACGATGTGAAACGCCTGTCTTGATTTCAAATCAGTCAGGGGTTTCTGAAATTTTAAACCATTGTCTTAAGGCCGATTTTTGGGATGTTGATGAATTTGCAAACAAAATTGTTTCGGTTTTAAAATACAATGAACTTTACAGATGTTTGAGAGAAAATGGTTCAAAAGAAATAAAAAATCTTAACTGGAATGAGCCGGCAAAGCGTTGTGCTGAAATTTATGAAGAACTTTTAAGGGGGAAGAAATAATGGTCTCGGTTTGTTTTTACTTTCAGGTTCATCAGCCGCTCAGAGTAAGGAAATACTCAATTTTTGACATAGGAAAAAATAATAATTATTTTTCAGATAATTCCGAAACGAGCCTGAATAATGTAAAAGTTTTAAGGAAAGTTTCAGAAAAATGTTATATTCCCATGAATGCACTTTTGCTTGAACTTTTGGAAAAACATCCCGAATTCAAGGTTAGTTTTTCTTTTTCGGGTGTATACCTTGAACAGCTTGAAAAGCATGCACCTGAAGTTTTGCTTTCGTTCAAAAAACTTGTTGATACAGGAAGGGTTGAAATCTTGGGCGAGACGTATTATCATTCTCTTTCATTTTTGTTTTCAAAGGGCGAATTTTTTGAACAGGTAAAAAAACACGAAGAATTAATTCAGAGAATTTTTGGAAAAACCCCAAGGGTTTTTAGAAATACCGAGTTAATTTACAACAATGAACTTGCGAAAAATATTGAAGGGATGGGGTATATAGGAATAATTGCCGAAGGTGCGCCCTTCATTTTGGGATGGAGATCTCCAAATTATATTTATTCTCCTGTTAACACCCAAAGAATAAAATTAATATTAAAAAATTATAAAATGAGTGATGACATTGCGTTTAGGTTTTCTGAGAGGAATTGGGCGGAGTGGCCACTTACTGCTTCAAAATATGCACAATGGATTAACTCTGTGAATGGAGGGGGGGAAATGGTAAATTTATTTATGGATTATGAAACATTCGGAGAACACCAGTGGGAGTCTACGGGAATTTTTGATTTTATGAGGCAATTTCCCGAAGAAATTTTAAAAAATCCGGATAATAATTTTAAAACACCTTCAGAGCTGGCGGAATCCTATCCTTCAAGAGGGGTGTTCGACTCTCCGGGGTTTATATCCTGGGCAGATATTGAAAGAGATTTAAGTGCCTGGCTAGGAAATGAAATTCAGAATGCCGCAATAAAAAAAGTTTATTCGTTGGGGTTTAAAATCCTGAAAACACAAAATTCAGAATTAATAGATAAATGGAGAAAGCTTCAGACTTCAGACCACTTTTATTATATGTGTACAAAATGGTTTTCAGACGGAGATGTTCACAAATATTTTAATCCCTACCAAAGTCCGTATGATGCATTCATTAGTTATATGAATGTTCTTCAGGACCTTGAGCTTAGAACCGACGAAATTTTAAATGAAAAAAAACTTTCTGTCGGCAAATTCAAAAGCAACATTTATAAAGAAAATTCATTAACCAATAAAAGGGGTGATTTCAATGGAGGAAATTAAAGAGCCTTCAGAATATTTTTATGCAAGAAACGGCGCTGTTTTGAAGAATTTGGGCGAACTTTTGGAAGTTTTAAGAACAATTGACAATGATACTTTTGAGCATCACTTTAATGAAAATAAAAACGATTTTGCAAACTGGACCGAAAATGCATTGAAAGAACCAAAAATTGCAAAAAAAATGTATGCAGCAAAGGCAAGGGATGAATTGTACGGCATTGTTGAAAAGGCTCTTAAGATGAAAGTTGAAAAAAAAGGGGAAAAAGCAATTCCTAAAAAAACAATTATCTCAAAAATAAAAGAGGCAATTCAAAATGGATGAAAAAACCAACGGGAAAATATATGGTGTGATTGCACTTAAAGGAGGCGTCGGAAAAACAACAGTTGTTGAGAATCTTGGTGCAACTTTTGCAAAAGATTTTCAAAAAAAAGTTTTAATTGTTGATGCCAACTTTTCAACTCCCCACCTGGGGCTCCACATTGGAATAATTGACCCCACACACACTTTGCATTCTGTTTTGAATGAGGAGTATCCGGTTTATCAAGCAATCTATCATCATGAACTTGGTTTTCATGTAATCCCGGGAAAGCTCTCTTCTCCGCCGACAAATATAAATATTCTGAAACAAAAAATTGAACCCCTAAGGCGTATTTATGACATAATTTTGATTGATTCTTCGCCCTCTCTTGACAAGGAAATTCTTGCAGCGATGATTGCGTCTGATGAACTTTTAGTTGTGAGTTCTCCGGATTACCCCACTTTAAGCTCAACAATTCATGCAGTTAACGTTGCAAAAAGGGAGGACACTCCCATAAGGGGAATAATTTTGAACAAAGTGAGAAGCAAACGCTTTGAAATAAGTTCAAGAGATATTTCAAAGGCTTCAGAGGTTAAAGTTCTTGCAAAGATTCCCGAAAATGTAAAAGTTCTTTCAGCACTTTCCCAGATGATTCCTATTGTTGTGAGATATCCTTCGCATGAAGTTTCAAAAAGTTACAAAGAGCTTGCTTCGCTTCTTTTGGATATCCCGGCGAAAAAATCACGAATTTCAAGATTAAAGGACAAATTCCAAAGCAAAAAAAAGGAGGTGGAGAATTATGACTAAGGAAACAAAGGAAAATTTGTCCCCTTACTTAGAAGATGTTTCTGAAGGGCAAAAGTTTTGGGCAAGCGACGGATGCACATTTAAGAATATTTCAGAGCTTGTAGATTCATTAAAAAAAATGAGCATGGAAACTTTTGAATCACATGTAAACCATGAAAAAAATGATTTTGCGAAATGGATTTATGATGTAATCGGGGACACGAAACTTGCGGGCATTCTTAATACTATCACGGACAAAAAAGAAACCGAGAAAAAAATAAAATCAAGAATCTCAAGCATAAAAAGAAAGATTAAAATTAAGATTTAATGACCCGCACTATCATTCTAGGAAACGGGAACATGCTTGTTTGCCTTGATAAAAATGCGCGAATACGTGATTTTTATTACCCCCATGTAGGGCAGGACAACCATGTTTCAGGAAGAGTACACCGAATTGGAGTCCTGACAGACGCAGGCTTCAGTTGGGTTTCTTCTGAAGATTGGAATTTGTCAATTAAATACAAAAAGGACACCATGGTGAGTGAAATTAGTGCATACAATGGGAGGCTCAATGTAAATCTAACAATGAATGAAGTAGTCCACCATGAAAAAAATATATATTTAAGAAAATTAAAAGTTGAAAACAAAAATCCTGAAACAAGAAAAATAAAGGTTTTTTTCGGCCAGGAATTTCACATTTCGGAAACAAACATCGGAGACACTGCATACTTTGATCCCACCTTGGATTCGCTTGTGCATTATAAGGGAAAAAGATATTTTCTTATCGGAGGCGAATCAGGTAAAAAGTCATTTGATGATTATGCAACCGGAGTTAACGGACCCGATGATAAAGTCGGAACATACAAGGATGCTGAGGACGGGATTTTAAGCAAAAATGCAATTGAACATGGTTCTGTTGACTCGGCAATGGGCTTTTCTCTTGTTTTGAATGGCGGTGAGAGCAAAGAAATAAATTACTGGATTGCGGTTGGAGAGAAATACAAAGAGATTTTTGCGCTTAAAGAGTTCATATTAAAAAATACTCCGGAAAAACTCATAAGAGAAACAGAAGAATTCTGGAAAAAATGGGTCAACAAAAGTTCGCTTAAATTTTATGAACTTTCCGAGGAGGTTCAGGATTTATTTAAGCGGTCACTTTTAATTATTAACGCGCAAACAAATAAAAATGGGGCAATTATTGCATCGAATGACACACATAATTTCAAATTTAAAAAAGATACTTACAGTTATATGTGGCCAAGGGATGGTGCGCTGGTTGCCCGTTCTTTTGACAAAGCTGGATATTCAGACATAACCAGCAAATTTTTTGAATTTTGTTCGGAAGTTTTGAGTGATGGGGGGTTTCTTTTTCCAAAATATCGTCCCGACCGGTCGGTTGGAAGTTCCTGGCACTCATGGTTGAATCACGGTAAAATTCAACTTCCAATTCAGGAAGATGAGACCGCTCTTGTTTTAGATTCCTTGTGGAAACACTACAAGAGAAATAAAAACGAAGATGTGAAAAAGCTTTACGGAACATTAATAAAAAATGCGGGAAATTTTCTTGTTAAATTTAGAGATGAGAAAACAAAATTACCAAAAGAGAGTTATGATCTCTGGGAGGAAAAGCTTGGGGTTCACACTTTCACCTGTGCAACGGTTTATGCAGGTCTTGAAGCCGCAAAAAATTTTGCTGATATTTTTGGGGAAAAACAGGAAAAGGAAAAATATGAAAAAGCGGCACAGGAAGTTAAAGATGCAATTTTAAAATATCTTTATGATAAAGATAGAGGAATTTTTATAAAAAGAATTTATAGCGATGAAGAGGGAAACTGGCTTCGTGACAACACAATTGACGTTAGCACAGTCTACGGACTTTTTGAATATAAAATTCTTCCCGCCAATGATGAAAGGATTGTCCGGACAATGGAAAAAACCCTTGAAAAATTGTGGTGTATCACTCCGACCGGAGGAGTTTACAGGTATGAAAATGATAAGTACTACAGAACAGGAAAAGATGCCTCGGAAAATCCATGGTTTATTTCAACTTTCTGGCTTGCCGAATGGTATATTGAAAATGCAAAAAAAATTGGGGATTTAAAACTTGTCGAAGACCTTCTCAAATGGGCAACCAACAGAGCCCTTCCGTCCGGAGCTTTATCAGAACAGCTTAATCCAAACACAGCTGAACCCCTATCAGTTTCTCCTTTAACATGGAGTCACGCAGGATTCATAATTGCCGTTATAAAATACATCGGAAAATACAAAATTCTTAAAGGAATAAAAGACTAAATTATTCATAGTCATCAGAATCATAATCTTCGTCGTCCCAAAAAGTTATCTTTCTTTCATTAATTTTTTTTGAATAATCCTCAAAAATTTTATCATTAGCCATCTTTTCAATGGTTTTTGCAACAGACATATATTTCGAGTAAGCTTCACTTTCGCCTTTTTCCTTAAAATAGTTATAAAAATCAAGCGAATAGTTAAGATATTCCTGACTTAGGGGGGAATTAAATTTGCCTTCATGAAATATACTTAAAATTTCAAGCTCTTTTCCTGTTTTTATGCAATCCCATATCAGTTCTTTTTTATTTCTTACTTCCTCATTTTCTATTTTGCGGAATTCTTTGTCTTTTTTTGTTTCACTCATTTGACTTATCCCCCAATTTGTCTTTTGACATTTTTTTGAGAGTTTTTACAACAGAAAGATATTTTGAATGTCGGTCGTCTTTTCCCACAAAACAATAAAAAGTATAACAATCATCAGCAAAATCAAGATACTTTTCATTTATAGGTTTCCCGAAGGTCTCCCTGTGCATAATATCAAGAAATTCCTTCTCTGACTCAAGGTCTATTGATTCGCATATAGTCTCTGACAGAAGTTCCAAGTCGCTTTGTTCAATTTTTCCACCAATTCCTATTTTATAATTGTCCATCCGCAATTTTTAAGAGAATAAAGATTATAATATTTTATGTTCTAGAAAGTCCACTTAAATCTTCACTGACTTTTACAAGGCTTTTTTTCTCATTAAAAAAATCAATGACCATTTTACTTAAGGCGGCCCTCACTGAATCATATCTTGCATTATATTTGTTTTTTCCGTCTGAAAGATATTCTGAATACTTATCAAGTGCATAATCATAATATTCCGCACTTAAAGGAGCGCCGAATATGTCGCGGTGAATCAGGTCAAGAAATGAAAAGTCTGTCCTATCTTTTACTGCAATTTTCATAGTCTCAATAACCCTTTCTTCAATTTTTTCGGCCAATTCCATGATGTTTGTAAATAGGCGGATATTATAAAGTTTTTAATATTTTATATCCCGGTTTGCTTTGATTAAGATTATCACAAGGTTTAAAAATAAAATTTAACATGAAACTTTATTGCTTTTGCCCAAGTGGTCTAAGCTCAATTTCATTGGCAAAAGCCCACATGCAAAACTTGATGCCCAAGTGGTCTAACGGCTATGACACTAGCCTGTCGCGCTGGAAACCCGGGTTCGACTCCCGGCTTGGGCGTACGTACATCTTGGCACTTTCGAGGGATGTAACTTTTCTTAAGAACGGATGGAAACCATCCGATTTGAATATAAAAAAGCTAAACTTAAGAAAAATATGAAAATAGATCCCTACAATCATGAAGAGAGGTACCTCAAATGGAAGGAATTAGTAAAAAACGGAATTCCAGGAATGAATGAGTATAATTCTAATTTAGTTTTAAGATATTTACAAGATATGGAGCATGGGATTAATACTTCTAGAGGTACTGTAAAAGGCTCTAGAAGTTATATTCGTCTTAATACCTTACGGGATAAGATGAATTTTTTTACTTTAAAATTCAAAGAAAGATACAATCTTGATAAAATAACGGATATTTCTGAACAACAATTAGGGATATTTTTTTCAGAAATGAAAAAAGGGATAATTAAAAAAAGAGATGGGGGAAATTATAGCACTACGGCATATTCTGTTAAATGTTTCAAGGCTTTTTGGCATTGGTATATGAAAATAAATAAAAGAGAAGGAAAAGAAATCTTAGACATTACAACAGATCTTGACACAAGAGAAGACAAACCAAAATGGGTCTATTTGGATGAAGAACAAGTTAAGAAATTTTGTGAAAATGTTAATTATGAGTATAGAGTTTTAATTACATTTCTTTTTGATACGGGAATTCGTGCACCAACGGAATTAATGAACATAAAAGTGTCTGACTTATACAATGATTATAAGGAATTGATTATAAGGGATGAAATTAGCAAAACTTTTGGAAGAAGAATTAAACTTATGCTTTCATCAGATTTGATAAAGGAATTTATCAAAATAAATGAATTTTCACGAGAGGATTACATCTTCCAAAAGTCTCCTCAATCAGTTAATAAATATATT
>JAHJRS010000067.1 GCA_018830845.1 Nanobdellota archaeon | reverse complement strand
TCTCAAAGAGAGAGGTCCCAGCTGACAGCTATCCCTAAGACTGATCATATTTTTACTATCTCTAAAAAACATAAAAGCATACTTGAAATGATGGAGATTAAAAAACCAATACATGTTTTTGAAAATGTTACAGATTTCTATAATATTCCTGATGAAACGATTGCAAAAGCTTACGGGGAAGGAAAAAAATTCAAGGAATCCCTTGGAATCCAAAATTTAATTCTTTATTGCGGCCGGCTATATCCCAAGAAGGGCTCCTTAGGTCTGTTTGATTCATTTAAAAAAATAAGAAAAGAATATCCTTCTACTCAGATGGTCCTTTTGGGAGCAAATGAGGAAATGGCAAAAGAAATGATTTCATATGGCCTTGATGAAGAAAGTTTAAAACACACTTCCTTTGTTCCTTGGATTGTCAGGTCCAATGAAGATGAATCAAAATTTTTAAATTATTTTTTGGCGTCTGATGTTTTAATTCAGCCGATGATAACACCCGAACTTTATTCGAGGGCAGTCATTGATGCAATGGCTCTGGGCATCCCCGCAATAAGCTGTGAAAGTCCTTACACAATTGGTTCTTCGCAAAACTCTCAGGCAATATTTGAATCTTTCATCAAAATTAAAGAAAACCAAAAAGAAGTTGAAAAAATTGTTCAAAAAGCAAAAGAAAAAATAAAACGCGAAAACACCTGGGACTCCTACATTTCAAGGCTTGAGAAAATCATTTCGGTATGAAACACGCCCCGAGTGGTCGTTAGTAGAAGCATTACATTTCCTCACTAGGCCTTATATACTCCAATCAGTTTAACTTGGAATGGGAAATAAAAAAAGATTAAGAAAAAACAAACAGCAAGGAATGCGTAGACGTTTAAGTTCTGGCAAAAAACCAATGTCAAAAGAAGAAAAAGAAAGTCGAAAGAAGAAAGCCGACCTTCAAAGGGAAGAAAACAAATTAAGATTGGCTAAACTGAATAAGGATAATTTGGTGAAATAAACGCCCCGACCGAGATTCGAACTCGGGTTACTGCCGTTCTCCAAAGTCAGGGATTTCCCTGGTTTTTGGAATCTAAACCTTTTCCAAAAAAGGCCGCATTGAGATGCTAGACTTTCCTCTTTCGTCAAGATTCTTGTCACCTCCTCAAAGAAAAACTTCTTGAGAGGGCAGCGTACTTGGCCACTATACTATCGGGGCGCGATTGCGCATACGCCTCGCGGTTACCGGAATGGCAGTTTCTAAATGCCTCCTGCGAAACTGCAAGGATGCTAACATCTGAACACCCTGAGGATTTTTAAAGTTTTAGAGAAACGGGTAAAACCATCATGAGAACCAGACACAATAAAAATACCACAATCTAATTTATATATAAGTTCAAATTTAATTTTGTATGGAAAGTGAAGAGAAATGTGAAAAGTGCAATGGAACAGGAAGAGTAAAAGAAAAAGATGGCTCATATCACGTTTGCTATGACTGCCTCGCAAAAGGAAAACTCAATCAACATACAAGACCCAGAGATTCTAAAATAAAATTGTAACCCCAATTTTTCGAAATGACACAGTATTTAATGAGAGAAGAAAGAGATTCTGAAAATCTAAAAAAAATCATCAATAAATATGAACCTCTGTTTTTCCATGTAAGCCCAAAATTTTCTGGAGGAATAAAAGATATAATCATTAATGAAAATCTTAAGGGAAAAAAGCTCGAATTCAATTTTCACAATGGATTAAAATTTTCAAGCGACAAAGAATTAATTTACTTTCCTCTAAAAAATTATCATGGGCTCAGAGTAGAATATCAGTCAAAAAAAGATTCAAGAATTTACCCCTACGACTTTTATCCTAATGACTCAAAAATGCCTGAAGTTAAAATATCCACATTAAGAAGCGTCAGTGATGGACTTATGTTTGAAATTTTCTTCAAAGGAAAGATAATTCTTGAATATGACGATCTACCTGAAAACTATAAAGATTTAGCAACAAATTATTGGAAAATTGCCTAAAAATTATTTGAACCTCTTTCTCAAAAATCTCCCAAGATAATAAACTGAACCAAACAAAATAATTCCAGGCAAAAAAGTTATTCCCACCGCCGGAATTAAAAGACTTGTCCCTATTGTTCCTAATGTTCCGGCGCCTATTGACTCCAAAACTTTAACCGCCTGAGGAACTGATTTTTCAATATCCTTTTGAAGAGAATCAATCTGCATAACCATTTTTCCCTTCCTCAAAATCCTTACTTTTTTGTCCTCCTCTGAAACAATAACAACAAGATTATCTCCTTTTGCAGCACTTATTGCCGCACTGTG
>JAHJRS010000066.1 GCA_018830845.1 Nanobdellota archaeon | reverse complement strand
GCAGGCGGTGGGATGGTCGGAGGATGTTAAGATGAATGTTTTTGTTTTTTATTTGGGATTTTCTTCATCCTTCCAAACACATAATGTGTTTGAAGGGGAATCTTGTATTCCCCGTTCCTTTTTTAAGATGGGAGAAAAAAATGGATTGCTGTAAAACAAAAGACGAAGAAGGATGCTGTAAGGACTTAAATAAAAATTCAGAAAAATTGAAAGGAGGTAAAATAAAGATGGAACGAAATGTATTGCTTTGGATTACAATTAGTGTTTTGTTTGTTGTAGCGTTGTTCGTCGTGTTTCAGGCAGGAGCTTCAGGAGTTCAGGCAGTGGGGGGCGTAGCTCAAAGTGCAGCTTCCTCTTCTGGGGGGATGGTAGGAGGTTGCTAAATTTTATATAAAACTAAAATGAGAAATAAATTACTGGTAGTTGGAGGCATTGTAATTGGGATTTTTGCACTTTTAATGATTTTAATTTCATCAGGAAATGCAAGTGGTTATGAAACCTTGAGAAGTTTTGAAGGAAAAATGATTCTTTACAAATCTTCTACATGTGGTTGCTGTGAAGTTTATTCCCAATATTTTAAGGGCAAAGGAAATTCGGAAATTGAGATTGTCACGGTTTTGGATAATAGAAGGGTTATGGATGAATATAATATTCCTGGTTTTTTGGAAAGCTGCCACACAACAGTTGTAGGGAATTATTTTGTTGAGGGACACATTCCTTTAGAGGCAATTGAAAAGCTTCTTACTGAAAATCCTAATATTGCAGGAATAGGAATGCCGGGGATGCCTTCAGGAAGCCCGGGAATGCCCGGGCCAAAATCAGGAGACTTTGTTATATATGGGGTAAACTATGATGGGAGCACTTTTGAATTTATGAGGATATAAAAATGGTGCAAAAGAAAAATTTTTTAACTTTAATTTTTGGAGCACTGCTAATTTTTTTAATTGAGAATGTCAGCGCCCATTGTCCTCTTTGCACAATTGGAGCAGGTGCCGCAGCTGCGGGAGCGGTCTGGTTAGGAATAAGTAAAGTGGTTGTTGGATTGTTTATTGGTGGATTTGCCATGTCAATGGGTTTATGGATGTCAAGGATTGTTAAAAAGAAATATTTCAAATTTCAGGCCCCCTTAATTGTTATTGGGGTTTTTCTTTTAACTTTTGTTCCTTTGATTCCAATTTTTACCGTGGTAGGACCATTATATTTATTTTTTATAGGTGAATATGGAAATACTTATGCAGTCAATTATTCTCTTTTCAGCGGACTTTTTGGGGGATTGATTGTTTTTTCTTCCCCAATTTTAAGTAAAAAGATAGCTAAAAAAAGAAACGGAAAAATAATTCCTTTTCAGGGTGTTTTGTTAACCTTGACTTTTCTCGTTATTGCGGGAATTATTTTGCATTTTGCACTTGGAGGATTTAATTATTCTTCTTCAAAAGGTTTAACTGAGGATTTATCTCCTGAGGGCTTTGAATCTGTTCTTCAAAATGAAAATATTTTTTTATTAAATGCTCATACTCCTTATGAAGGCGAAATTGCAGGAACGGATTTGATTATTGAAGATTGGGAAAATATTGAGAATTATATGGATAAATTGCCCAGAGATCTTTCAACACCTATTGCGGTTTATTGTCGAAGTGGAAGGATGTCAGGAACTGTTGCTGAAAAGCTTGAAGAAATGGGTTATAAAGTTTATAATCTGGATGGGGGAATGAATGCTTGGGAAGAATCGGGGAGGGAAATAATTGCCTAAGATGGAATTTTATTTTATTTTATCTAGTATAACAGTTTTATTTTTTATTTTGCTTGGGATTAAGGAACTTTTTAATAAAAAACAAAAAGAAAAATTTTGCGTGGTGTGTGCTTCCGTAACTATTACGTGGATTGCCCTTTTGGTTTTGAGTTTTTTAAATTTGTTCAATGATAAGATATTAATTGGAATTTTAATGGGCCACACTTCATTAGGTTTATTTTATATTTTTGAATCCAAAGTGAGAGAAGAACTAAAAATATTCAGACTGCCAATACTCCTGAGTTTTATCTCTGCAATTTATTTCATACTGGAAGGATTTGACCAAATTTCATCTTTTATTCTTGCCGGTTTATGGATTCTTTTTGGATTGGTTTACCTTTTCAGAAATTCAAAATCAAAATCATTTGTAAATAAATTAATTGCATGTTGCAGGAACTGGTAAATGGATTGTTGCTCAAATGAAAACAAAGGGGGGGTGTCCACAAAAGAGAAGTCAGTTTTATTCGGGGTTCTTGCGGGCATTGGATTGATTGGTTTTTATGTGGGAATTATTTCAATTTTTCAGGGTTTTAACTTCGCTTTAATGAACTTGAGAAGTTTGTGGTACCTTATTTTTCCGTTAGTCATAGGCTTTGGAACACAGATTGGCCTATTTGTTTCAATAAAGCATACGGCAAAACTAACGGGGACTGTTGCGACAACAGGAGGAATTTCTGGAGGGAGCATGGTCGCATGTTGCAGTCATTTTTTATTGAATATAATCCCAATCGCAGGAGTTTCAGGTTTAGCAATTTTTTTAGTTAAATATCAGCCTGCTTTTTTGGGTTTTGGAATTCTTTCCAATGCTTTCGGAATAACTTTGATGATTAGACACAAAAATAAAATGAAGAAAGGAGGTTTTTTAAATAATGAATAAAAAAGTAATTCTTTATGCGGTTGTTGGAATTTTGGTTTTAGGGCTTTTGATTTTAACATTTTTCCCAGGAATAACTTATGCAATCCGAGATTCAGGGAAAACAGGAGGAGATCTTTGTTCTCCAGAACCGGGGTATACCGCAGAATCATGGTATGAACATATGAGTCACCATCCAAATATCTATGCGGAGTGTTTGAGTTAACATAAATTCAAAGAGGTAAAAAGAAAATGAATTGTTGCGGAAATCATGGAAATAAAGAACACGGACAAGAACACCATTCAGAAAATAACAATGAAAAAAAATCTTTATGGTTTTTTTGGATAATTGTATTAATTGTAGTTGGATTGTTGGTTTTTAGCTTATTGAGATAAAATTAAATATGAATTAATTTTCATACCCCGGAACTAGTTTCACCAAAGCGTTTAAAAATATATTTTTCTTAAAAAAAGAATGTCCTTAAAACAATTTTTAAATGAAGTAAACGGAAAAGAGAGAGTTGAAGGAGAGCTAATTAAAGCCATACTTTATTCTCTTCTTGTCTCCTTTGGCCTGTTTGCAATTTTATATTATTTTAGTTTAAGGCATATCGAAGACTTTATCCCCAAGTATGGTTTTTTTATTTTTTTAGTAATATTGAGTTATGCAGTTATTTTGCCGTCAATAAGGCAAGTTAGGGCCTATCAAAATTTTGCCTGCATGTCCGGAATGATGATTGGGATGACTACCGGCATGATTGCAGGATTTCTTCCGGGATTTTTTATAGGGTCTACTAATGGAATGTTTTGGGGAAGTGTTTTTGGAATGGGCATAGGAATTTTTATTGGGGTGTGGAATGGAAAGTGCTGTGGAATAATGGGAGTTATGGAAGGATTGATGGCCGGGTTCATGGGAGGGATAATGGGTGCGATGACTGCTGTAATGATGATAAATGATAATTTAAGAATAGCCGGAGTTGTCGTATTTGTTATTTCATCATTAATAGTTTTTGCTCTAAATTATATGATTTACAAAGAAACTAAAGAACTTCCCCGTGAGAGGACTGAAGACTATACTCTTATTGTTTTTCTTAGTTTGATATTTACTGCACTGACATTATTTTTTATGATATACGGACCAAGGAGTGTATTATTCGCATGAAAAATGGTTTTGCTATCTTTATGATATTTCTTATGATTGTTGGATTTGGAGTTATTTTAATGAAAAGTTCCGGAAATGCCTCGGGAAATGCGGTCATTGGAGGTGAAGGTTCGGGAAATACACAGGAAGTAACTTTAAGCTTCAAAAATTATAATTATTACCCTAATACTGTGACTGTTAACGTGAATCAACCTGTCAGAATTTATCTTGACAATAGTGTTGGGGGTTGTTACAGAAGTTTTACAATAAGGGACTTTGGAATTGCTAAATATCTGTCTACACCAAGTGACTATATTGAATTCACACCGACTAAAACAGGAAGTTTCAGGTTTGCCTGCTCAATGGGTATGGGGACTGGAACTTTGATAGTTAAGTGAATTAATTAAATAATGATGGAGGCAAAAATGAAGAAAAAAATTTTGGTTGAGGGAATGCACTGTGCTTCGTGTGCAATAAACATCGAGAGGAGCTTGAAAAAAGTTCCAGGCGTTAGTTCTGCAGCGGTAAGCATGATGACAAGAAAGGCAATTGTTGAGTGTGATGACAAAGTCAAGGATGAGGATTTAAAAAAAGCAGTTCTTCGCGCAGGATATAAAACAATTTCTATAGAATAAGATGAATCATAAAAATCATGGTGAAACGCCGGAAGAGAAAGAGATAGGCATGTGGAAAAGTAAATTAGTCTGGGGGTGGATAGCAACTATTCCAATTATTATT
>JAHJRS010000065.1 GCA_018830845.1 Nanobdellota archaeon | reverse complement strand
TTTTATAAGTTTCTGGAATAAAATTCTGGCGTTCTTTTCCGGGATGCACACCCATCACTAAAACTCCATCGGCATTTTCCAAAAAATGGAAAATCCTTTTTACGGAGGTTTCAGGGTTTATTGCAATAAAACACTTTAATCCGTATTTTTTTATTTTTTTTATTGTCTTTTCGGGGTTTTTGGAAGACTCATAATGAAAAATAACTTTGTTGAATCCTTTTCTTTTCAAAATTCCAATTTTTTTCTCAGGTTTCATGGTCATTAAATGAGCTTCAAAATTTTTGTTTAATTTTTTTAAATTTGGGGTTTCTTTCACTTTTATGGATTTTTCCCCCACAAATTTTCCATCCATAAAATCAATTTGAAAATCTTTTGAAATTGAGAAAATTTTTTCAAGCCTTTCTTTGAATTCTTTTTTATTGTGGTTAAAAATAGTGGGGATTACTTTTCTCATTTTAATTTTTTAAGTGCTTTTTCTCATAATCACTTATCTCTTTGAGTCTTCTTTCATGCCTTTTGGCGTGTGAAAACTTTGTGGTTAGCCATATCTTTATTGATTTTTTTGCATGATTTAGTTTTACAAATTCCGAGCCAAAACACAAAACATTCGTGTCATCGTGAATTCTAGACATTTCAAGAAATTTTTTGTTTGTCTTCCCCAAAAATGAGACAGCACGAATCCCTTTTACTTTGTTTGCCACAATTGTTTCTCCAATTCCCGTTTTTGCAATTATTAATCCGAATGTGTTTTTTTCTTTTGAAACTTTTTGTGCGACCAAAAAAGAATATTTCGGATAATCATCATTTTCGTCATACTCAAAAGGACCAATATCTGTTAATGAGTGTCCTTCACTTTCAAGCCAGTTTTTCAATTCTTTTTTATATTCAAAACCTGCATGGTCGCTTCCAATAATTATTTTCATTTTATCCTGTATTTTTTATAGTTGTGGCAGTCTAATTTTTCCCCTTTTTTCCACAGCTCATTTGCTTTATCAATTATTTCAATTGCTTCTTTCCAATCTTTTGCATGATAAAGTAAATCAAGGTCTTTTTTTTCAAAATATCCTTTTTCCAGCGGTCCGTCTTTAAGCCATTTGATGAGTCCCTTCCATACATCACCAAGAATAATTATTGGAATCTGGCATGTGTGGCCCACCTGCATTAACTGCCATGTGTAAAAAAGTTCAAGCATTGTTCCAACGCCTCCTGGAGCAATCACGACGGCATTTGAAAGAAGCATAAAGTTGTCAAGCCTCCTTGAAAAGATTTTAAATTTCCTGAACAATTGAACACCCCGGTTAAATCTTTGTTCATGAGGAAGTTCAACCCCCAATCCAATTGAATGGGCATTTCCTCCGATGTTTCCTTTTTCGTGTCCAAGATTAGCGGCTTCCATTATCCCTGGACCCCCGCCGGTTATAATGTCCCAGTTGCTTTTTCCAATCATTTCAGCAAGCCTGTAAATATCCTTATACACTTTGTCATGTTTCTTTATTCTTGCGCTTCCAAATATGGTCACATGAAAGTGTTTGGGACTAAATCTTTTGTCAAGTTTCATCATTGCCATTTTACGTCTCTAAAAGGGAAAGGAAAATTAAGTTTATATTCTTTTTTAATTGGTTATTGCTCCTAAAATTTTTCTTCCCTGATTTTTCATTGCTTTTTGTATGCATTGCTTTCTAAAATCCAAAAGACATTCTTGTGAGCAGCACCCGTTGAGTTCTTTCTGGCAGGAAAGACACTCTATAATCAGTTTATCACAATTAAGGTTTCTGCAATTTCTGTACAAGTCAGATGGTTTTAGGCAGATTTCACAATTTGAAATTGTTTTTTCATTTGTGTTTATTTTTGAAACTAGCCTTTTGTCAAAAACAAAGCATTTTCCCTCCCAGTAGGTATCGGGAAATTGTTTCCCAAAATTAATTATTCCGTCTTTTAACTGCATCACATTTTTGAAACCATTCTCTTTCATATAGGAAGATGCTTTTTCACATCTTACCCCCCCGGTGCAGTATGTCACAATTTTTTTGTTTTTTAAATTTTTAATTTTTTTAAGAGATTCGGGAAATTCCCTGAAATTTTTTATGCTTAAGTGAACTGAATTTTTGAACCTTCCAACTTTATATTCATAATAATTTCTCGCGTCAAGGATGATAAACTCTTCTTTGTTCTCATACATTTCTTTTAATTTTTCAGGGAGAATATATTCTCCTTTTTTTTCGAAATCAACTTTTTTTCCAAATGTAACAATTTCTTTCCTTAATCTTACTTTCATTTTTGTGAAGGGAATTTCAACAACAGGATCTTCCTTGAAAACCATGTCTGAAAATCTTTGGTCTTTTTTCAAATACTTTTCATACTCTCCTATTTTTTCAGCCGTTCCCGCAACACTTCCGTTTATTCCTTCTTCGGAAACAAGAACCCTTCCAAGAAGCCCAAGATTTTTACAAAATTTTAAGTGTTCTTTTACAAATTTTTCAGGATTTTCTATTCTTACAAATTTGTAGAACAATATTACTCTCAAATCATTCATTAGAATATTAAAAAATTATCATTTATAACCTTTTTTATTTCATGAAATTTTTTTCATTTGTTTGCCTACTTATCCGGAAAGTTATGCCATATTCTTGCACTAATCACGTCGCAATTGTGGGCAAAGGCGGCAAGAGGCCCTTGGACATTTCTTTTTTTGTCATAATCATCCCCTTCCCCATGGACATATTTTAAAGCATTAAGATGTTCTGAATTCAGTTCAAAATTGTATTCTTTCGCTTTGTTTAAAATAAATTCATAATTGTTTTTGTATTTTTCGAAATCTTCAACTTCCTCTTTAGTCCCCCCATATTTCCAAGCTTTTTCAAGGTCATGCAAATACAGAACAAGAAGCGCATCAGAAATAGAAAAGGGGAGTTTTCTTTTTGAATCCAAAAGGGGATATATTGAAATTGCAATGTTCATCACTTCGGTAATGT
>JAHJRS010000064.1 GCA_018830845.1 Nanobdellota archaeon | reverse complement strand
TTCTTCATATTCTTCCGGCATTTTAAGCAACCTCCTCTCCTTTTTTATCAAGATATTCCATAAATTCTTCTTCTTCAAGCTCTTCTTCTTTGGGTTTTGTTCCTTTCCATTTGCACTCCTTGCATTCCCACTTACCCACATCTCCAATCACAACCGAAACTTTATCAGAATTACACTTTGGACACATTCTGATTTTGAATGTTTTCCCTTGTTTTTTCCTCTTCGGAGGCATATCCCCTTTCAATATCCAGTCTGGTGTTTGTATTTTTGATTTTTTTACCATTTTAAACATCTAAATCGGCTTCATGCGCATTTTCAGCAATAAAGTCCTTTCTCCCCTGTACGTCATCTCCCATAAGCATTGAAAAAACCTGATCCGCTTCGACGGCGTCTTCAATATAAATTCTTTTTATTTTTCGCGTGTTAGGATTCATTGTAGTATCCCAAAGCTGGTTAAGATCCATTTCCCCCAACCCTTTAAACCTTGTTATATTTGGATTTTCAACTCCTGATGTTGCCTTTTTTAATTCTTCCTCCGAATAAACATAATGGTCTTTTTTCTTTCTTATTCTGTAAAGAGGAGGCATTGCAACATACACATGTCCGCCCTCAATTAATTTTGGCATAAACCTGAAAAAGAAAGTTAAAAGAAGCGTCTTAATGTGCTCTCCATCAACGTCCGCATCAGTCATAATTATAACCCGGTTATATCTTAATTTTGAAAGGTCAAAACTCTCTCCGACGCCGGTTCCTATTGCAGTTATCATATTTGTAATTTCCTCTGAAGACAAAACTCTTGAAGGATTAGCTTTTTCAACATTTAAAATTTTACCCTTAAGACTCAGAATTGCCTGCATTTCTTTATTTCTTGCATTCTTTGCAGAACCTCCAGCCGATTCACCTTCAACAAGATAAAGTTCAGAATCTTCCGTTTTTTTACTTGAGCAATCCGCAAGCTTTCCGGGAAGACCTCCAAGTGAAAATACATTTTTTCTTCTTACTAAATCTTTTGCTTTTTTTGCAGCAAGTCTGGCTTTGGCTGAATCAAGAGCTTTTTGAATTATTACTTTTGCAACGGAAGGATTTTCTTCAAAAAATTCTGACAAAAATAATGTTACAACCGAATCAACATATCCCTTAACCTCAGAATTGCCAAGTTTACTTTTTGTCTGGCCCTCAAATTGAGGCTCAGGAATTTTTATGCTTACAATTGCCGTCAGCCCTTCACGAACATCATCTCCCATAAGGGTGTCTCCGTTTTTAAGAAGATTTTTTTTCTTTATGTAATCATTAACAACTCTTGTTAAGGCAGTCTTAAGACCCGACACATGAGTTCCACCCTCAACGGTATTAATGGTATTAACAAAACCAAAAATATTTTCCTGATATCCTGAATTGTACTGAATTCCAATTTCAATTGAAACATTTTCAATATCTTTCTTAAAATAAACCGGTTTTTGATGAATGGCCTCTTTTGATTTATTGATCCACTTGATAAAATCTCTTACTCCTCCTTCAGCATGAAATTCTTCTTTTTTGTCTTTTATCTGGTCATCAAGATTAATTTTCAAACCAGCATTTAAAAATGCAAGTTCTCTCAATCTGTTTTCGAGAATTTTATAATCAAATTCCAAGCTGGAAAAAATCTGAGGATCGGGGTAAAATCTAACGAATGTGCCTGTTTCTTTTTCTGGGCACTTTCCAATAACCTTCAATTTTGTTAAAGGGTTTCCCCTTGAATATTCCTGCTCATAAATTTTCCCCTCTCTTTTTATTTGAATGAGTAATTTTTCAGACAATGCGTTTACACAACTTACCCCCACCCCATGAAGACCTCCTGAAACTTTGTAAGAATCTTTGTCAAACTTTCCTCCTGCATGAAGCTTTGTTAAAGCGACCTGAACTGCAGGCATTTTATAAGTTGTATGGATTTCCACCGGAATACCTCTCCCATTGTCTTCAACAGAACACGAACCATCCTTCCAAAGTATAACATTTATTTTATCACAATACCCTGCAAGAGCTTCATCAACAGAATTGTCTATTAGTTCATAAACTAAATGGTGAAGTCCCTGCTTATCTGTCCCCCCAATATACATTGCGGGTCTTTTTCTGACTCCCTCAAGACCCTCAAGAACTTTTATGTTCTCTGCCCCATACTTTTTTTCATTCAAATCTGCTGCCATTTTGGTCTAATTTTTCTTCAATTTTTATGTCAGAAACAAGGCATTTTTTGGCCCTTTTTAGACACCAATTTTTTGACCTTTTTCTAACAGAAAAAAGAATGATTAGTTTATAAAGTTTTATGTCAAAAAATATATTTTATCGACGGAGGAGTCATAA
>JAHJRS010000063.1 GCA_018830845.1 Nanobdellota archaeon | reverse complement strand
GCTCTTTAAAAATTTTATCTGAATCCTCATCGAATCCCCAATCCATTGTTCCCGAACCAAAGAAACCAACATCCTTTAGCTTCCAGTTTTTTTTGTGGATACTTTTAAGGTTGGGATACATTTTTTCCCACATTTTTACCGTGCCTTCGGTCTCATGATTGCTTGGAATAATTAAAGTTGGTTTCTTTGTTAGAGGTCCGACAAGGTTTTTTGTGCTTTGCTCAAACCATGTTTGGTCTCCGGCCAAAATAATCAAATCAATATTTTCTTTTTCAATCATCTTTTCCAATTTTTTTACAAGGCCAAGATCTCCGTGAATGTCTGAAACGGCAAGAATTTTCATTTTATAAGTCCCTCAAGCTCTTTTATTCTTTTTTCCGCCCCGACAGAAGTATTAAAAAGTTTTATAAATATTTTTGAAAGCCACTCGGCCCATTCCTTGTCCTTAATTGTATAAAAGATAAATATTTTTTTGTCAAGTTCCTTTATTTTTCCGGTTGGTTCTCTTATCTCTTTTAATCTTATGGAATCGTTGTCAATAACGAAGGCTCTTATGGGATGTTCTCTGTGCCTTATTTCAATTAAATCTTTTGAGTATTTGTAGTTTAAAGACAAAACTTTTTTGATATTTTCAATTCCCTCAAGGTCAACTCTGCAAAGAACTTTTATTTTAACCCCTTTTTTCACAAGGTCTTCGAGGGTTTTAAACAAATCAATTTTACCTTTTTTTAAATTAATCCAGGATAAATTTCCTGAAAAGAGTTTTAATTCTTTTTTTGTGTTTTTTAGTATTTCAATTAATTCTTTGAGGTTTGTCCCCTCTTCAGAAATTTCATCTTCTATTATGGCTTTTTTGCTTTTTTCGGGTGCGTGCTGAAATATATCAAATGCCGAAAATTCATCTTTTCTTTTCTGCCTTAAAATTTCATTTTCAAGTTCTTCCTGAATTTTTGTTGAACTTGCTCTATCAGGATTTGAAAGGTAAGCAATTTTCAATGCTCCTCTCGTTCCGCCTCTGAAGGTTTTTAGTGAAATTGTTTTGTACTCTTCTTCAATTTCTCTTAAGTATCTGTCAACCGTTCTCCAATTTTTTTTAAGGTGGTCGGAGATTTCATTTATGCTTCTGGGTTCTACAGAAACAAATTTTTCAATTTTTTGAACGGTTTTGTTGTCAAGCATGAAATTGTTTAGGATACCTCCTTTTTAAGTATTTTTATCCTTAAGTAAGTAGTTGTATTTTTTGTACAGAAAATGTCATTAATTATGCAACTCGGTTAATATTAATGACACATGAAAAATCGGAACTTGAACTTTTGTTAATAAAGAATGCCTCTACAGGGGATTTGACTCATGAAGAAAACAGGAGAGCAAGAGAATTAATTGATAATCCTGTTTATTCAGAGAAAGATTGCTGGCTTTGTGCTATGATGGGGAGCGGAAATGGGGAATATCAGGTTGACAAGGCAATTTATGACATTGGAGTTTGTCAGGGGCATGCAAGATACACTCTTGCGACAGCAAAATGAAAAAGGAAATAATAAGAGTTAATGATTTATTTAAAGAGAAAAAGAATAATTTAGATTTTGCATCAAATGAGTATCTCAAAGTAAAATTTTTAGAAGAATATTCCCGGGGCAAACACCGTGATTTGTTCAACGACTCAAAAGAGTATTTTATTCTTAATGAAAATCTGAATTTGGCAGAGGATTTTAGTATCAAAAGTGTTTCGTTTAGAATAGACAAGAATTGTGATTATTCTTACGGAAAAAATCTTACAAATTTTTATTTTGATTTTTTCTTTAAGGTTAACTATCTAGATGAAAAAATTCCGATTTTTATACGCCACAAAAATTTTTCTGAAGATGAACATAATATTATTTATTCAGTTGTTTTAGAGGAAGGGAAAATGGATTATAAAAATTATAAAGGACTCAAATACAAAAAGGAAAGTTTGGTTCATCCGAAGAGCATTGAGGAAATTTTACTAATTCACAAGGGAAGAGAATTAAATAAGGATACTTTAAACAAATTAAGTAAAGTTTTGACGGGATTAAGAGATAAGAATAAAGAATTCTATGGGGAAAAAATTAGATACGCAAAAACCCACTGTAATCTTGGAGATTGGGGAGGGGGATGGACTTCATGTGGAAATTGCAATGAAACATTGGAAGATTACGGGAAAATTTGTCCCCATTGCGAAAGTGTTTTTGTTGGAAGTGAAACCCATTATGTTTAATTCCCAAAATATTTTATATCTCTTTTGTCAATGGATTCAAGAACAGAAATATCCTCCCAAAGGTTGTATAAAATTTCATTTGCTTTTACTGATCGACCTTTCATATAAAGTTCTTCTGCTTTTTTTACTTCTGGCCAGTCTTTTGGGATTCCTTTTGATTTTAAAAAAGAACACGCTTCAAAGTATAATGCATCTTGATAAGCAAGTTTGTTTTGCAGGCCTTTTTCACAATTCTCCAAAATAAAAGGGACAGGGAGTCTGTCAAAAATGTCGTTTAACTTTTTGAGGGTCAAATCATAAACCATCTTGCTTTTACTAGGGACGAATAATTTATAACTTTATCCTTTTAATGGTAAAATATTTTGTGTTACTCAATGTTTCAAATAGAGGTTACAAAATATTTATAAGGAAGGGGTTGTCATAAAATATATATTAAACTATACAATTCCGAAAATGGAAAACAATTTTGACATCTTTTTCAGACGGAAACCGGCCTTAATGCTAGTTTCATTGAAGAAGAATACGCGGATGAGGTATGGTAGTGTTTTGGCTAAGGAAGTGGACTGCACTTACAGCCACGCGGTAAAGATACTGCAAACACTTGAAGCCCTAAGGCTTGTTGAGTTTGATAAAAAAGGAAGAATTAAACTCATCAAGTTGACACCAAAGGGAAAACAAGTTGCAGATGCGATTG
>JAHJRS010000062.1 GCA_018830845.1 Nanobdellota archaeon | reverse complement strand
CTAAGGATTCACAAAATATCACTGATTTAAGCTACGCACATTCCAATTATATAAAGAAAAAAGTTAAATCAAAGAAGATCCTTGACGGAATAAGGCTTGCAAAAGCGTTTTGCCACGGGACAAAAACTTATGGTGCGGAGTCTTATGTTAAGGGTTTTAGTGGTTACGCTCTTGAGCTTTTAGTTTATCATTTTGGGAGCTTTGAAAAATTTTTAAGGGAACTTTCTAAAAAAAGAAATAAAAAAATTGTGATTGATATTGAAAAATTTTACAAAAAAGAGAATGTTCTTTTGGATATGAACGGCTCAAAACTGGATTCCCCGGTCATTTTGGTTGATCCTACGTACAAGGCAAGAAATGTTCTTGCGGCACTTTCTGACGAAACTTTTGGAAGATTTCAGGAAAGTGCCTCTAAGTTTTTGAAAAATCCCTCGGTTGATTTTTTTGAACCCAAAAAAATTGATTTTGCACGGGCCAAAACCAAGGCAAAAAAGAAAGGGCTTGAGTTTATGAAATTAAAAATAAAAACAAAAAAGGAAGAATGGGATGTTGCAGGTGCGAAACTTCTTAAGTTTTTTAACCACCTTGAAAGAGAATTTGGGAAGTGTTTTGAAGTGAAAGAAAAAGAGTTTGAGTATGAGAAAAAAGAAGGAGGATTGGGTTACTTTTCTTTAAAACCTCGTCGGGAAATAGAGTTTGTTGGGCCATTTATTAAGGATAAAAAAAATGTGCTGAACTTCAGAAAAGAGCATGAAAAAACTTATGAAAAAAAGGGGAGAATATTTGCTTTGGAAAAAAATGGTTTTTCTGCCAAAGGTTTTCTCAAAAACTGGGTCAAAAAAAACAAAAGAAAGATTAGGGAAATGAGCATTAGCGGGATTGAAGTTTACTAAAGTTAAATCCGGAAAATCATTTGAAAAAATGCTTCCACATCCTTATTGGAATCTCAAGAAGTCCATAACCTCTGAAAAAACTTTCAGGGAGGGGGTAAAGTATCTTTGTTCCTTTAATTGAATGTGCATCTTTTTCATCAAAATTTAAGCGTCTGTGAAAATTCAAACTGGAATACATTTTCATGTTTTTGATGTCTTCAATACTGGTGTTCTTGGTTGTTTCATAAGGGAGCCAATTTTTCCCTTTTTTATACTCAATCCATATATGTCCCCCTTCAATACTATAACCTGATGCAATTCTTATTTTGTCGGACAATTTTTTTCTTTTATCCTTTTCTATAATTTTCTGGTAATTATCAAATGTGGAATATGCAAAGTTTTTGCAGTCATCCCCTTCTTTCTTATTTAGGTGTACTAGGAAATTTGCCAGATTTAGGTAGTCAAGGGAATTAAAAGATTCATAACCATCCATTTTTCTTATATCTGCAATTTCTTCAAGATTAATCAAATCTTTTCTAAGAGTTAAAGGAGTTACATTCATAGAGATAGATTGAATTATTGGAAGTGACAGTTGGTTGATTAAAGTTCCGTAGACTAAAAATTTTCCAATTTTTTTAAGAAAATTCTTGACCCCCTTCATTTTTTTACGCTCCAAGAGCAGTTTCAAAGAGTTTTGCAAAAGCTTCCGAAAAAAAGTCTGAACTTAGCCATATTGCATGGTCTTCTTTTTCGGATTCTTTTTTCAGGTAAAACAAAACCTCTTTTCTGTCAACAATGAAAAATTTTGCGTCAATGTCAACGGGCTTTATTTTTACTTTCAGCTCTTCAGAAAGTTTTTTAATCATTTCAGGATTTCCCGAGAGAGCAATCTTTATCTTAACATTGTTTTTCTTCAATAAGTTGAAGGTTTCTTCAAAAAGTTTTTCTTTTATTTTCATTTCATTAAAATTTGTGCAGATTATTACTTCTTTTTTTGCCGAGTCAATTATTTCTTTTAAATGGTTTGAAATTGTGCTTCTTCCTTTTATTGATGCTGAAAGGTCTTCTCTTTTAACAGGGCTTATTCCGACGTTGTAGAGCTCTTCAAGCTGGATGAATTCATTGGTTTTTTTAACATTCATAAGAGTCTGAAATTTTTCCTCAGCTTCAGTTCTCACATTATTCTTAAGTTTTTCAAGGATTATTCTTGGCTTAACCCCCAGGTATTTTACAGGTTTTCCAATTTTAATTATTGCGAATCCTTTTTTTTCAAGGGATTCCAAAACATCATAAGTTCTTGACCTTGGAACTCCAGAGATTGTTGCAATTTCCCCAGCTGATGCCGAACCTTTCCCAAGAAGTGCAAGCCAGACTTTTGTTTCATAAATATTAAGCTCAAAATAATCTTTTATTTTGCTTATTAATTCATTCTTTACGAGCATTTTAAATTACAACTCCGTCATTTTTCTTTTGAATTGAGTGAATATAAATAACAAAAGTACTTTTTGTTTTGTTGATTAATCCATTGTCTTCATATAACTTATATATACTTTTTACAAGATCCTTTTTCAAGTGATCATGCAGAGAAAACTCTAGATTTTTTGAAAGGGTTCTTTCGTAAATCATATCAAGATATTTTATTTCCTTGTCAGATATATTTTCTTTTCCCGAATATTCATCAATAATTTTTTTGTATCTTCCAATTTCACCTTCTGTTAGATAATTCGTCTCCAAAATTTCTTTTCTTTTGATTAAATCCTGTAAGAGTATTTTATTTATCATTTTAACCTCTCCTCCCAGAAAGTTTAAATTTTCCTTTTAGGCTTTCTTCAAGTTTTGATTTTGCAATTGGGATATCAAGTTCATTGCCTTTAAATGTAATTTTTGTTCCAGAGTCTCCTATCCTATAGATTCCCGGAGTTCTTTTAAGTTCCACAACCGCGCTTTCAACGAAGTATGAAATTCCATCCCCAAAACCAGTAGGGGATAACCCCTCATATGAATTTGACATTTGGGAGTAAAACTCAGTGTTGTCGTGAACACTAAGACTTCTTCCACGTTCATTTGTTACTTCATATACTCTTTCAATTTTCATGTAATTACTCAGTAATAACACTTTATAAATCTTTCCATTTGTTGTTTTTTAATAGGAGTAACAAAAAGGAGGGACTAAAAAAGACCTAAAGAAAGTACAAATATCCTGCAACCATTCCTAGAATTAATCCTGCTGTTATGAAAGGCATTGCAGGGTAAAACTTCTT
>JAHJRS010000061.1 GCA_018830845.1 Nanobdellota archaeon | reverse complement strand
TAGAAAGAAGCTTCCTTTCGGAGTTTTTCAGATTGGCAAGGCTTACAGAAATGAAATTTCTCCTCGCCAAAATGTATTTCGCGGTCGTGAATTTACCCAGGCTGAAGGTCAGATTTTTGTTGATCCCAAAGAAAAAAACAAATGGGATTTTTACGAAAAAATAAAAAAGGAGGAGCTGCCTTTTTGGTCTGAGTCAGAGCAGAAAAAAGGAGCTTACAAAAAAAAATTAATTTCTGTAGGAGAAGCTTTTCAGAAAAAACTAATCAAGAGCCAGGTTTATGGGTGGTGCATTTGGCTTGCTTATACCCAATTTAGAAATTTTGGTATTTCCGAGGATAAAATAAGACTGAGGCAGCACCATGAGAATGAAAAAGCATTTTATGCAGATGATGCATGGGATATTGAAATTAATCTGAATAGTTATGGATGGAGTGAGGTTTGCGGAGTTCATGACAGGTCAGATTATGATTTGAAACAGCATTCAAAAGCTTCAGGAGTTAAACTTGAGGCGGTTAGGGAAAATGGGGAAAAATTTGTTCCGCATATATTGGAAATTGCTTTTGGAAGTGACCGACCGACATATTCTTTAATTGATTTATTTTATGAAAAGAAATCTGATGGGGAGGGAAAAACCACTTTCAAAATTCCTTATTCAATGAGCCCAATTGACGTTTCAGTTTTTCCGCTTATGAAAAAGGATGAATTAAAATCTGTGGCGGAGGGCATAAAAACAGAGCTTGAGAAAAATTTTGTTGTGGACTATGACTTTTCGGGGAGTATAGGAAAAAGATACCTTAGAAGTGCTGTACAGGGGACTCCTTATGCAATCACAGTGGATTATGATTCTTTGAAGGACTCAACCGTGACGATTCGTGACAGAGACAGCGAGAAACAAAAAAGAATAAAAATTGAAGGATTAAGAGAAATTTTATCTGATTTATTGAGCGGAGAGAAGAGTTTTGAAAATTTGAAATAATTTTATAAAGTGTATATCTTTAGATTTTTTATGAACTTTAAGTTTTATTATGAAAAGTTGGAGGATTCAGGGGAATATAAGAATTTTATGAAGAAGAATCCAAAGGCATATCCCTGTAGTTGCCTTTTTATTTTGGATCGGGAAAAAGACGGCAGAGAAAATAAAGTCCATTTTGATTTTTGGCTTCCGGATGAAAAAAAGATGGTTTCATTTAGGGTTGACGGAAAAATTGAACATATGGGGGTTGAAAATTTTGACACAAGACTTTTTGAGGAAATTTCAGTTGATTACGGCTTTGAAATTGAGGAGTTTGAAAAGTTAATTTTGAAGGAGATGGAAAAAGAGAAGGTCAAGGGAAAACTCAATAAGCTTTTGTTTAGCCTTCAGAAATTAAAAGGAAAAGAATTTTTTATTGTGACAGGATTTCTTAACAACTTTGGTTTGATAAAAGTTACAATCTCTCTCGCTGAAAACAAAATAATCAGTTTTGAAAAAAAGAGTCTTTTGGACATGATGAAAATTATTAAGGGAAACCGCGGAAAGGATGAAAAAAAAGATTAATTTTTGTTGGGCTCGCAGACTTTGCAGGGTTTGTAACCTCTTAATTTGAAGTATTTTTTGTCGTCTTCCTCAACTAAATACTGCTTTTTTATTGCTCCTGCAAATCTGCACGTTCTAAGATGATATCTTTCGTTGTATTTAGAACCCACATATTTTGACTTTGGAGGTTCCTCTTTTTCTACCTCAACAATTTTTTCCTGAATAAAAGGAACATGGACGCGCTTTTCCACTATTTTCTCAATTGGAAGGTCTTTATATCTTATAACTTCCTTTATGAATGGTTTGTTTATCACCCTCTCCCTTTCAATGATTTCCGGTTCAGGAGTATGAATGTGAGTCTTTTTTTTCTTAGGGTACAAAAATGCTCCTATTGCAATAAGATAAACTACCCCCACAATTATAATCAGGGTTTGGTTATTATTTACTGAAAATGAGGTTATGGCTCCTATAACAAAAAGTGCCGCAGCAAGCCCCAGCAAAAATATCACTACAATATTTATCGGCTCTATGTGCTTTTCTTCAATGTAGGTTGGCATTTTAAAATTAGGGTTTTTTGGTTTATAATTTTTTATGTTTTTTAATAACAAAATTTATCATTAATTCAGAGCTCTTTTTTAAGACAATCTTAAAGCCGGCTTTTTTGAAAAGGTCATGAGCTTCTTTTTCATCAAATAAATGATAGTATCTTTTTCCCTTGTCAGTCCATCCAATTAATCTTTCTTTGCTTTTATTTTTTCCCTTGAACCTTTTCGAATTTACGTTCCAGACCCCAATGTAGGCCTTGCCCCCCTTTTTTAACACCCTAAAAAGTTCTTGGGCAACTTTCATTCTTCTTTTTTCCCCTTCTATACAGTGGAGTGCTGAAACACATAAAGCGTAATCAAAAAATTCATCCGGGACGGGAATTAAATCAAGTTCGCTTGGTATAAATTCAGCAGGAATGTTCTCTAATTTTCCTTTTTTTTCGGCGAGATTCAGCATCTCTTTTGAGAAGTCAAGAAGAAACATCTTTCCGTTTTTTATTTTTGTTAAGTGTCTCCCCGAACCTGACCCGAGGTCAAGAACATTTCCGGTTGCTTTGGACAAAAATTCAGATGCACTTTCAGATGGCTTTTGCTTGTATTCATACCACTCGGGCGCAATTTTATCCCAGAGTTTTTTTTGGTCTTCCATTTCCATAAAAGTTAGAGAATTAGGGGAGTTAAAAATGTTTTTTATTTAATTATTCTAAAAATAAATTCATGTTTGTTACCATACATTTCTTTTCCAAGTGTTATCTTATCCCCGTCATTTAAATTAACTTTTCCTTTATTTCGTTCTCTTATTTTTGGTTCTCTTTCATTGTAATAATTTTCTGAGTGGCAAAATCTCACTTTCCATGGGTCAGGTTGGGGCTCTCCGATTTTAATTCCATTTACATATGTTCCTGTTTTGCTTCCCATATCTTTAAGGATAAATTTATCCTCCTCCCTTAAAATTATTGCATGATTCCTGGAGGTTCTAATTATTTTACCAACTCCTTTTTCGTCGTATCCCTCCCCGACGTATTCTATTGTGTCAAAAGGTAATTTAATATCTCCGGTTCTTCCAATAGAGGTGACATTCTGAGTCAAGAAATATTCTTTTTCATATTCATTCCAAGAACCATTATACACTAATTTTGCTTTAAGCTTTTTCTCAAGCTCACTTTCTCTCATGACTTTCATCGGTTAACATATTTTAAAAACACTTCTTTTCTCCAAAATATATGACAAATCCAACCCCAATGAATGGAATAAAGAAACCTGTTCGTTCAGGGTCAGGCGTGACTCCTTTGACCGTTGTTTTGAAACCTAGAAAGTGTAATCACGGAACATGCATTTACTGTCCCGGCGGAGATTATGTTCCTCAGAGTTATACAGACAAGAGCCCTGCTGTTATGCGGGCATTGACTTTAAATTTTGACGTTCGGGAACAGGTTAAGGCACGGCTCAATGCCCTTATGAAAATGGGCCACCCGACAGAAAAAATTGAATTGATAATAATTGGGGGGACTTTTTTACAATATCCTTTGGATTACCGGTATGATTATATCCAAGGATGTTATGATGTTTTAAATGGAATTGAATCAAAGAACCTTTCCGAAGCACAAAAGATAAATGAAAGTGCGGAGCACAGAATTGTTGCGATGTGCATTGAGAACCGTCCGGATAACTGCTCAGTTGAAGAAATAAAAAAGATGAGGGAATACGGGGCAACGCGTGTTGAAATAGGAGTTCAGATTCTTGATGATGAAATTTATAAAAAGACCGCAAGAGGCCACAAAATCAAGGATGTGGCCGAGGCCTCTCAAAGATTAAAAGACGCTGGTTTCAAACTGGGTTACCATATCATGCCGGGACTTCCATATTCAACCATTGAAAAAGATATTGAGAAATTTAAGATGGTTTTTGATAATGAGTCTTTCAGGCCCGATCAGCTTAAAATTTACCCCTGCCAGATTGTAGAGGATTCCCCTCTTGCCAAAATGTACAAAAGAATTAATTACAAAACTTATACTGACGAAGAAATTAAAAAAGTTTTGGCTCGCATGATGGAAATTATTCCTGATTATTGCCGGGTGATGAGAGTTATGAGGGAGATTCCAAAAGAAAAAATGATTAATGGAGCTGCGTCAACTTCCATAAGAAAAGAGGTCGAAGACGAACTAAAAAGAAAAAATACCTCTACAAAAGAAATAAGAATAAGGGAAGTTGGCTTTAACAAAGACGGACTCAAGCTTGATACAAAATTGAAAACAATTGAATATGATTCTTCAGGCGGAAAAGAATTCTTTTTAGAAATTGTGAATTCAGATGATATTCTTTTTGGGCTTCTGAGATTAAGGTTTCCAAAGGAAGAAATTTTTCCTGAATTGAAGAACTGTGCTATCGTTAGGGAAATTCACATTTATGGGCAGGCACTTAACCTTCATGAAAAAGGAAAGGATTCCCAACATACCGGACTTGGAAAATATTTAATGATAGAGGCCGAAAGAATTGCCAATGAAAATGGATACAAAAAACTTGCAGTAATCTCGGGTGTTGGGGTTAGAGAGTATTACAAAAAACTTGGGTACAAATTAGAAGGAACTTATATGGTTAAAAGTATTTAAATAATATTAAAGTTACATTAAACAATGGAGTTTCAGGAGATAAATACTCATGACTATATTATGGACGGAATTTATTCCTTTTATCCTAAAGAATATAATCTTTATTGCAAATCCATCGATGAAGATTTAAAAAAATTTCTTGATTTGGGGCATATGAAAAATGAAGATCTTCCAAAATTTAATAGTTGCATTTTTTCTTTAGATGAAATTTTTGGCAAGAAAGGTTATTTTATAATTATACCAGGCCTTCTTCATGTTACTAATTAATAATTTTATTTGGAACAATTTAATTCAAAAATAACAAATTCTTTTTTTAGAAATGACTTATGGTCCATTGGATGGTGCGGTTGAAAAAATTGTCAAAAATGGGGCGGATATCACAGAATATTTTTTAGATCTCGCAAATTTTAAAAGGTTAGCCAGAAATCCATTTGCTTTAGCTGATGGATGAATGGCGTTTGATAAAAAACATTTTTCTATTTTGATTTGTTAAAAAAAGAGTAGCCGTGATTGTCGGCTACTTGAACATTCCAACTTAGTTGGAACTT
>JAHJRS010000060.1 GCA_018830845.1 Nanobdellota archaeon | reverse complement strand
AATCAGTTAATAAATATATTAAAAGGATGGCAAAAAAGATATTTGGAGAAAAAGAAAGTCTTGCTGGAGAAAAGTATTCGGAAATGACTATGTATGATTTTAGACATATTTCATGTTGCTATTGGCTTCCGAGATATAAAAGTGAATCAGCTCTCAAATTCAGATTCGGATGGAAAAAATCTGATAAAATTCATTATTACTCTGAGATGCTTGGAATGAGGGATACAATTAGAGAAGAAGATTTATTGGTTGATGTAACTAAAACAGAAATTGAAAAGAGATTAATGCAGGCAGAAAACAAAAATGAGCGTTTAAGCGAAGAGTTGGACGAGATGCGAAAGCAGATGATGGAGATTTTAGAACATACTAAGATATTGGGTCAAAATTTAAAAAAAGAGGTTGTTTTAATATCAAATGACCTATAAGCTTTCACCATCAGCAATTAATCTAATGAAAGAATGTCCAAGATGTTTTTGGTTAACTCAACACAAAGTCTGGAAAAGACCAACTGGAATTTTCCCATCTTTACCCTCTGGAATGGATAAAATCTTAAAAGAACATTTTGATAAATTTAGAGAAAAAGGCGAACTTCCTCCAGAACTTTGTGAAAATTCTCATTGTGAAAACATGAAGATCTTTGATGACTCAGAAAAGATGAAAGTTTGGCAAAGTAATTTTAAAGGAATTAGTTGGACTGATGAAGATGGAAATGAACTTCATGGAGCAGTTGACAATATTTTAACAAAAGATAAAAAATTGATTGTTCTTGATTATAAAACTCGTGGTTATGCATTAAAAGAAGATACTGCAGAACATTATAGACTTCAACAAAATATTTACAACTTTTTACTTAGAAAAAATGGATATGAAACGGAAGATTTTTTCTTTTTACTTTTTTATGTTCCAAAAGAAGTAACTTCGACAGGAGAAGTTATTTTCGACACAGAATTAGTAAAAATGGATGTTGAAATAAAGATGGCAGAAAAAACTTGGCAAAGTGCTTTGAAATTACTTGGTGGAGAATGTCCTAAAGAAAAATGTGAATGGTGTGAAGGAGTGAATAATGGATGAAAGGAAAAATTAATAATTCTAGGATAAAAAGAGAGCAATTCTTTTTATCAAAATTGATTGGTTCTTATGAAAAAGAGGTGGGATATATAATAGAAATGGAAAGAATAATTAATCACATACAATCTTTAAGAAAGATTTTGTTTCAATTTATTCCAAAAGACCCAATTCCCAATGATGATATCTTTTCGGTTCTTTTTAGTATTTCTTCTTCTCAATTAAGGGAAGCAATACATTTTTTTGATAGATTTAAAAAAACTACCTTGTGGAAAGATTGGTCTGAATGGGTCAAGAGAACAGATAAATCGCAAGAGAACTCATTACTAAAAATAGATTTGATCCTAAGAGAATATCATAATGAAGAAAAAGGATTTTTAAAAAATTTAATTTCTTTACGAAATTTGACTTTTCATTATAATGAAAAAGAAGCTAAGAAATGGTTTGAAGAAAAAAAGAATGAGATGGAAGGGGATTTAAAAGCCCAAAGGTGGATGGTAAGGTTTATTGATATAAAAAAACCATTATTATATCTGGGGAAGAATTATGATGAAGAATTAATCTCAAAATATCTTATATTCCAAGAAGGATTTGAAACTTCTGGTATTTTTGCTAATTTATTAAGAGTTCAAAGAGTTCAAGATCATTTTTTGGATTTGAAAAGTTCGATAACCAATTTTTTGATTAAAAACTCAGAAAAATCAAGCAATGAGAGTTCTTAAAAACTCTTTGTTCTTAAAAAATTCATGGCTATATCAAACACAATTCATTCAATAAGAAATATTATGAGGAAAGACCCAGGAGTGGATGGAGATGCTCAAAGAATTTCTCAGATGACTTGGATGATTTTTCTAAAAGTTTTTGATGCAATGGAAGAAGAAAAAGAAGCAGAAAATTCAAGATATAAATCTCCCCTGCCAGAAGAGATTAGATGGAGAAATTGGGCATCAAATGATGAAGGGATTACAGGAGATGAACTTCTAAATTTTATCAACGAAAAGGTTTTTGAGAAAATAAAAAATCTCGATGTTGAAATTAGTAGAAAAGCTGTAATTGTTCGTCAAGTTTTTGAAGATACTTATAATTACATGAAAAATGGTGTTTTGGTTAGACAAGTTATTAATGAAATAAATAAAATAGATTTTACTTCTTCAAAAGATAGGCATTTATTTAATGATATTTATGAAACAATTCTGAAAGAACTTCAAAATGCAGGAAGTGCGGGAGAATTTTATACTCCAAGAGCTGTTACTCAGTTTATTGTTGATATGGTTAATCCGAAATTAGGGGAAATTGTTTTAGACCCTGCTTGCGGAACGGGAGGTTTTTTAATTTCATCTTTAGAGAATATGAAAAAAGAAGTGGATAATATTGGAGAATTGCAAACTTTAGGAAAAAATATTCGGGGTATTGAGAAAAAACCCTTACCCCATTTACTTTGTATGACTAATTTAATTTTACATGACATTGAAGAACCAAATATTAAACATGACAATTCTTTATCTAAACCTTTAAGAGAATATTCTTCTAAAGACATGGTTGATTGTGTTGTTACTAATCCCCCTTTTGGTGGAGCAGAAGAAGACGGGATTGAAAAGAATTTTCCTTCAGAATTACAAACAAGAGAAACAGCAGATTTATTTTTAGTTTTAATTATGAAACTATTAAGGGGAGAGGGAAGATGCGGTTTAGTCTTACCAGACGGATTTTTATTTGGAGAGGGAGTT
The DNA here is from genome assembly GCA_018830845.1 of Nanobdellota archaeon. Lineage (GTDB taxonomy): Archaea > Nanobdellota > Nanobdellia > Pacearchaeales > GW2011-AR1 > GW2011-AR1. The sequence goes on along the minus strand of JAHJRS010000060.1, from coordinate 139 downwards.
AAAAGGTTAGCCAGAAATCCATTTGCTTTAGCTGATGGATGAATGGCGTTTGATAAAAAACATTTTTCTATTTTGATTTGTTAAAAAAAGAGTAGCCGTGATTGTCGGCTACTTGAACATTCCAACTTAGTTGGAACTT
>JAHJRS010000059.1 GCA_018830845.1 Nanobdellota archaeon | reverse complement strand
AATTTTATTTTTAATTCTTGGAGCAATTTTTATTTTTTCATATTTTTCGCAAGAAGCATCAAAAATGGACATGAGGGGGAATTTGTCTGCTTCAATAGGGCAAAAAGTTATTGTAGAAAATAATGTCAAAGAATGTTATTTCAAACTTAATGATGATGAGTTAAAAAAAAGATTGTGTTTATATGAAATAGATGGGGGAATATTCCTTCCGACAACCTTTGAAGTGAATAATTTTGAAATTGAAGAAAAGTATTCAGTTAGGGGAATCCTTAAAGAAAGCACAAATAATGAAATCTATTTGGATGGCATTAGTTATGAAAAAATGGATTAGCCCTATTAGACGGGCCATCTATCACCTCAAAAATTCCAAAAAAAACATAATTATATATCCCTTATTTAACTCCCATTAATACGAATATGACAAACAAAAGAGGCGTTGGAGGTTGGTTAGTGTGGGCAATAATATTTTTGATAGTCGCAATAGTTTCTGGATTATTTGGATTTGGATTGATTTCAGGAGTATCATACACAGTAGCAAAATGGTTAGCAATAATTTTTGTAGTGTTATTCATAATTACAATAATATCTCGAACAATAAAAAGAGCTTAAACTTTTTTAGAATTTCTTTTTAATAAAAACTTATTTCTTATTGCTCTCATTTATCTTTTTCTGAGCTTCAGATTGTTTCTCCCTGCTTAGCTTGTTGGCGAGTTTTTGTTCCTTGCTCATTGGTTTTCTGTTGCCGGCTTTACGCCTGTTCATTCCCTGTTGCTTATTTCCTCTTAGTCTTTTTCTTTTTGCCATCATATTTCATAGAACAGGGGTATATATGTTTGTAGGAAGAGTTTTTGGAATCATCCCCCCAAGAAATAACTTTTTATACCGCCTTTTCTTTATTTAATCATGGCAAGACTTAACCGTAAGGAAGAGGGAATCTTTGCAATTGTCGCTGCACTTGCTGTGTTAATCACGGCTATGTGGGACCCTATCGTTTCGGTAGTGATTTCAATTATTGCACTGGTTTTCTTTGCTGAACAAAGCTTCGCAAAGAAGTAGATTAAAAAAGAGGAACTAAAAAAATGAAAAAGATGATTTGGTATATCTTAATTGTTATTTTAATCTTAGCCTTAGCACTTGTAGTCTCTTTTGCAGTAAAACAAATAAAATTATTGACCCCCGAGGAATCGTGTGTTCAGTCTGGCGGAGCATGGGAGACATTTCCCGATACATGTGCAAACCTATGTTTTTATGAAAGGGGGGGAGCAAGGAACTGCGCGGAGGTTTTAACTGATAGCTGTAATTGCCTTGCGGGAGATTGCTGGGATGGCAAATCCTGCGTTCCGATATAAGATAAACTTTTTGTTTATTTCCTTCATTTTTTCTTTCTAAAGCAATCATTAACATGGTCGTCAACAATTCCTGTTGCCTGCATGTGGGCATAAACTATTGTTGAACCCATGAATTTGAATCCTCTTTTTTTTAAATCCTGTGAAATTTCATCTGAAAGGTGCGTTCTTGATGGGATATCTTTTAGTGTTTTTATGTCATTTACAATGCGCTTTTTTACAAATTTTTTAAGGTAATTCTCAAAAGAGCTGAATTCTTTTTTCAATTCAATAAATTTTTTCGCATTGTTTATCGCTGAAAGAATTTTAAGGCGGTTTCTTATTATTTTTGGGTTTTTCATAAGCCTTTCAATGTCTTTTTCATTATATTTTGAAATTTTTTTAAAATCAAAATTTGAAAATGCCTTTCTGTAACCCTCTCTTTTATGCAGAACTGTTTTCCATGAAAGCCCTGCCTGAGCCCCCTCAAGAACAATAAACTCAAAAATTTTTCTATCATCTTTTATTGGAACTCCCCACTCTTCGTCATGGTATTTTATCATTAAGGGGTCATCCCCCGTCCATGTGCATCTCTTTTTCATTATTTCATAATCAAAAGCGTCTTTATTAAGATTTCATAGAACAGACTGCGTAAATGATTCTCAGGGCGATAACCCTTTTGATTATAGCTCAATTAAAATTAAAAAAGTAAATAAAAAATAAAAATTTGAGGACTAAAGAAATTTAGTATCTTCCTCTGCCTCTGTTTTGATTTCCCTGTCCTCTTCCACTAAATCTTCCAGGACCGCCAAAACTTCTTCTTTCGCCTTCTTCACGGGGTTTTGACTCGTTAACTGTTAACTTTCTTCCTTCAAATTCTTTGCCGTTCATTTCTGATATGGCCTTTTTGGCTGATTCTTCATCATTAACTGTAACAAAACCAAATCCCTTAGATCTGCCTGAAAATTTGTCTTTTATAACTGTAAATTCTCCGGCATCCTTGTATTGACTAAACAATTCTTCCAACTTCTTATCGTCAACACTGAATGGTAGGTTCCCAACGTATATCTTCATATTTTTTTCCTCCTTCTCGATTCTCTAACCCTAAAAGTTAGAAAACACCCTATTTAAAGTCATGCTTTTCAAAGTAAGCATAACCCAAAATGTTTAAATTACAACCCTCTTTTTAAAATATGGTCTCAGAATGGAATTTTTACGAAGCAAAAGTGTATATATTTAAAAGAATTGAAAATGAACTCCCGGATGGCCTTTATTACCACGGACTTGCCCATACAAAAGATGTTTTATTATGGGCCGAGCAATTTGCAAGAATTGAGGGGGTGACCAAACAGGATTTAATTATGGTGAAAACCGCTGCGGCATACCACGATTCCGGGTTTATTTTCCAATACGAAAAAAATGAACCGATAGGGGTGAAAATTGCATGGAACTATCTTCCAAAATGCGGGTATTCTAACAGAGAGATTGAAAGAATATCTGAAGTTATAATGGCAACACAGATGAAAAGTGCAAACGGGAAGGTAATTCAGATTCCCAATAAAAGTGACCTTCTCCAGAGGGTAATTTGTGATGCTGATTTGAATTACCTTGGAAGAGAGGACTTTTTTGGAATAAGTGAAAATTTAAGACTTGAATTAAAAAAATATGGGAAATTCTTTTCAAAAAAAGATTGGATTAGAGGAAACATCGAATTTTTAAAAAATCACAATTATTTTAGCAATGCGGCAAAATTACTGAGGGATGAGGGGAAAATAAGAAACCTTAATCTTCTTGAAAAAATGGTTTTTGTTTAGATTCTTTTTTAACCTGGTTTATAACATCCAACCAATCTATTATTCCATAAACGCGGTAGGTGAGAGATTCAGTTGTTTCATCTGAACCGGTGTAGTTGCTTCTCGCTTTATACCATTCTTCAAAATCAACTGTTGTTAATTGTATTAAATTGCCATAAGGAGGTTTTGAAGTTCTTGAACTCACCATTGAAGAGAGAGTTATTTTATTTCCCCCTTCACCAACATCATAAATAACTCCAAAATGTATGTCCTCTCTTTGTATTTTCCCTTTTTTTGGACCTGTATTATAAAACCTTGTAAAAAGGAGAACTTGCCCCGGGGAAAAGTTTTCCATTCCAAAATTTTCGGGGGTCAAATCCGAGTAATTGCCATATTTTAGAATTTTTTCAAGATCTCCTCCTTTGAAAAGATTTATATTTTCTGGATTTATTTTTGAAGCATATCTTTTCATTGTTGCTACATTTTTCTGCCGGTATTCATTGCCATAAATTTTATGCTTGTTGAGTTCACTTTCAAGGTCAATTCCGGCTGTTTTTGTTATAAGTGTTGCAGCGTCGGTACATACAAGAGCTTTGTAGTTGACTTTGAAATAATCCCCATAAAGATTCTCGTACGAATCAAGAATCCATTTCATATCCTCTCCCGTTAAAGAATCTTTTTCGGCAAGCCTGCTCGATACAAAATACGGGGAATAAAATTTTTCGTCGAAAAACTCGAGACTGTCATTTATTTTTTCCCCTGATTCAAGAAAAACCTTCATGGGAATCACATTTTGGGGCCCGTAAAAGCTTCTTACATTAAGAATTCCATTTTCTTCAAAAGCCATAAAGGGTCCATTTCTTATTTTGGAAATGCCGTCGGTTGAAAAGTTCAAAACTGACGATGAATCATATTCTATTTTTACTCTGCTTTCATGGTCCGAATCATTTAGTATATATGCGGTTTTTGAAAAAATTGTTGGGTCTGAAGAGGGGTAGGTTACACTCTTCAAAGAGTCAGCGGAAAGATCAAGAAGAGAGTTGTCAAGATTGAGAATTGCTCTTGGAGGCATTTTAAAAGACAATTCTTTTCCCTTTTCAAGCCGGAAATTCCCTGAGAAACTAAACTCTGAAATATAGGATCCAAGATTTTCGTCAAAATAAATTTTTTGCGCTGGAGAGGTTATGTCCGGCTGGCTTCTTTCTTTTTTGAACCCGTTGTCAAAAGTAGAATTTGTTGAAAATAAAAACATCAAAGCTGTTAAGGGGAGGGCTATTTTTTTCATAAAAAAATAGAAGCGACCCTCTTTATATTTCTTTCTGTAAAAAATTTATAAAAAAATAAAAAATAAAAAAATTTATTTAATCCTTAAAGAAAACAAAGGCTCCGTAAATTGCTGAGACTCCTACAAGGATGTATACCACTGCAGAAACTATGCTTCCCGCACCAAAAATTGCGTCAACTACGTTAAAGTTGAAAGCTCCAACAAGTCCCCAGTTTACACCTCCAACAAGGACAAGGATCATAGCGATAAGATCTAAGACGTTTTTCATGACTCACCCCCTTATGCATTTACTAGTAAAAACAGATTTATTAAGGTATCTGAAAAGACTAAAATTCACTTTCTTATATATTTTGAGACACGAGAAAACTTAAATATAATTTTGGTCCATAAAATCCATGGGAAAAGGTTTGGTTTATTTGCTCGGCGGTTTTTTGGCCTTAACTCCCTTAAAAAGTGTTTTGCCACAAGAAAGTTCAAATGAAGTCAAAAAAGAGGTGGTTGGGATGCTTGAAAATTATTGGGACAAGGAATTTGCGCTTACCGAAGAATCTTTGGAAAAAGAAATAAGCAAATGGCCGCAAAAACTTGCAGACTATATGCAAAACATAAGTTATTACAAAACAAAAAGGGTGGGAAATGTAATTGCATTTTACATGCCAAGTTCAAATTCATATTTTATTCCTTCGCTTAAGCTTAACTCCGAAAACTTTAGGGAAACCATGGGCGAACTGCAGGACACTATTTATACCAAGGCAGATTTGGGATTTCTTAAAAGGTTAGCCAGAAATCCATTTGCTTTAGCTGATGGATGAATGGCGTTTGATAAAAAACATTTTTCTATTTTGATTTGTTAAAAAAAGAGTAGCCGTGATTGTCGGCTACTTGAACATTCCAACTTAGTTGGAACTT
>JAHJRS010000058.1 GCA_018830845.1 Nanobdellota archaeon | reverse complement strand
TTTTTATTCCAAGAGCACCAAGTTCTGAAATTGCAGGTCCTGGGACCAGGTCAGTTGGTCCTGCAGGAATTTCCAAATCTTTTGGAGCGATTTGTCCGGCCTTAGCCTTTGCAGGACTTTTATTTCTCAAAAGTTCCCCTGCAAGTTCGTAGGAATCAAGGTCTGAAAAAAGAATTGCAACAGGTTTAGTGAAAAAATCCTTTAATTTTGAAACATTCTCATTTTTTGATTCATCAATTGCTCTGAAAAATAAATTTTTTTTCGGGACTTTCACAATAGCCTTTCCCCTTAATTTTTTGCCTATCTGCTGAAATTGCGAGCCGGGAATCGAAGAGATATCTGCAATCAATATTGTTTTTTTATTTTTAATCAAATCCGATATTTCTTTAACGGTCTTAACTTTTTCCTTTGAAACTTGGCTTGTTTTTTTCTTTTTCATCTTACTTTTATTTTTATGGGTTTAGTCATTGTGAATTTTAATTCAATGTTTTTTATGTTTTCCTTGTCCCTTGGAAGAGCTTTAATCAGTTCGTTGTAAACAGAAAGAACGTTTTCAATAATTTCTTCATCTTTCATGTCCTCTTTTCCGACTGGAATTTTAATGGATGCTTCCTTGGCTCTTATCCTCAAACTGGTGTTTATTTTTTCCTTAAGCTCATTTATTGATTTCTCATCTGCATTCAGGACGATTCCGAGTTGGGGAGAAGGCATTTTCCCGGCAGGACCAAGAGCACGGCCGAAAGTTGTTGCAACCTTTGGCATAAGTTTTGCCTGCGAAATAAAAAAGTCATACTTTTTTACAAGTCCCTTAAGTTTTTTCTTGTCAGAGTATCTTTTAAAATCAAGTTCAGTAATAGTATCGAGAAAAGGGTTTTTTGATTCAAAAAATCCCGCAATTTTTTTGTCTTTTGCTTTATGTGGAATTCTTACAAAAAGGTTAATGGGTGTTTTTTTTAATTCAAATTTTTGCAAATTAACAATTAAGTCAACTGTCTGATTGAATTTTCTTGGCTCGTTTTTCCTAAGTTCAATTAGGGCTTTTTTTAACTCTTCATTAATTTCCATTCGAGTCTCCGTATCCTTCTACAGTATGCACCCAATTCCAGAATTTTGGAATTTAAGTGATGTAGTTAAGTGGATAAATTTTAGAGAGAGGGGTGGTTTATAAAGTTTTGGCAGGGAAAATTTAGTTTGTTACTCAAACAAAAACTGATAATCTTCCTCTCTTATTTTCCCTTCAATTGAAGATTTTATTTTTTGCTTTTCCCCCTCTTCATTTCCCACGCTATAAAATTCTTCAGGAACCCCTAAATTTTTCCAGAGGGCATTTCTTCTCATTTCAAAATATTTTGTGTTAACCAGTCCTTCCTTTATTGCATATGCGCATTCCACTGCAAGGGGGAGCGCCTCGCCAAATAAAAAATTTCGGTAATCCTCATCCTCAGTTTGTTTTTGAACATGATCGGCGTACACGTGTGTAAGTTCATGAACCAAAACCTGTTTTGTGAATTGGTCCAGGTGGATGTCCACATTTACTGAGTCTAAATATTCTGAGAATTGGAAGTTAAATAAAGAAGTATCGAGCAAAATTTCTGAAAACCCCTTTTCAGGGAAAGTTGACGAAATCCCGTCGCAAGTGTATCCTTTAGACAAATATACTGGGTATTTCAGGCTTTCAAAATTTTGAACAAGGGGAATTTCTTTTAAAATAGATTCAATGTTCTTTTTCTCAGACTTTTTCCATTGGAACACAGAAGGGTGGTGTTTTGATTTATCACCGGCCTTTGATTCAGAAAGCCAGCAGTAGGTTTCACTTAATACGCTGTCAAGTTTAGGGTTGTGTTCCAGTTTAATCTGGGAAAATGCAACCGAGCCAAATAAAAATCCTGCCATCAAAATTTCCTTTAGCATTAAAAAGAACCCCAAAATATATTTATAAAAATTGTTGCTCTGGAGGACTACAAAACAAAAAATGAAATTTTTCAAAATAAAAACATTTATAATCCTGAAAAATCCATTATTTTCATAAGTCGGGGAGCTGACTGTCGGGGTCCTGGTATTAAATTGCCAAGAAGTGAAAAATATGACTTCTGGATCTTGAGGAAGGTCCGCCCATCACTAAAAACCACTTTTCGAAAGGAAAGTTGTCGTGAGGCAAAGCTCTGCTACAGAAACGCCACAGCCGTTTTGGAGTTATGATTCGTGAGATGAACTGGGAAAAAACGGATTTGATGAAACGAGCATCTTGGTTGATGCAAGGGTAACTAATGTATGCCTGCTTAGTCGAATGTCAGCATGTTTGGTCTGAATACAGCAAACAACAGAAGGTGGCCTACCCCGGCTTATTTATTTTATTCAACCGTTACAGATTTTGCAAGGTTTCTGGGTTTGTCAACATCAAACCCCCTAAGATTGGCAATGTGGTATGCAAGAAGTTGCAGTGAAATAACATTCACTACAGGAGACAATTCCTCCAGCGTTTCAGGAACAACGATTACTTCTTCACTAAACTTTTCAATTTCCAAATCTTTTTCATTAACAATAGAGATTATTTTTCCCTTCCTTGCATAAACTTCTTCAATATTGCTCAAAATTTTTTTGGAAATAGAACTTTTGGTTGCAAGAAAAACTACTGGCATGTTTTTGTCAATTAAGGCAATAGGACCATGTTTCATTTCCGCAGCCGGATATCCTTCAGCGTGAATGTATGAAATCTCTTTTAATTTTAAAGCTCCTTCAAGTGCAACTGGAAAGTTTATCCCTCTTCCAAAGTATAAAAAATTCTTTGAGTCCTTAAACTTCTCAGCAATTTTTTTTATCTTTTCAGAATTAAAAAGAACCTTCTCTATTTTATCAGGAATGTTTTCTATTTCCAAAAGAAGTTCTTTGTCAATTTCTTCGCCCTTTTCCTGTTTTAAATAAATTGAAAAAAGCAAAATTGCAATAACCTGCGAAACAAAAGCCTTTGTCGAGGCAACACCGGTTTCGGGACCGGCATGAAGGTAAATTCCCGAATCAACTTCCCTTGAAATTGTCGAGCCGACAACATTCACAATTCCCAGCGTTTTTGCCCCTCTTTCTTTTGCCTCTTTAATTGCGGCAAGAGTGTCTGCGGTTTCTCCGGACTGTGAAATTGCAATAATCAAATCTCCTTCAGAGATTAACGGATTCCTGTATCTGAATTCAGATGCATAATCAACTTCGCACGGGATTTTTGAATATTCTTCAATTAAATATTTTCCAATAAGGGCCGAGTGCCAGCTTGTTCCGCAGGCAGTAAGTATAATCCTTTTTATTTTTTTAAAATCGAGATTAATGCTTAATTTTATTTTCCCCTCCTTTATTCTTCCACGAATCGTGTTTTTTATCACCTCTGGCTCTTCAAAACTTTCCTTAAGCATGAAGTGCTTGAAATTTGCCTTTTCAATAGACTCAATTGACCATTTTATTTCCTGAAGATCTTTTTCTATTTGCTTGCCATCCCTGTTTTTTATTATGTATTTACCACGGGAAATAATTCCTATTTCATCATCAGAAAGATAAATAACTTTTTTTGTATATTCAACAATGGGAGAAATGTCTGAAGCAACAAACATCTCTTTTTCACCAACGCCAATAACAAGGGGAGAACCCTTCTTTGCAACAATTATTTTCTCTTCTTTCGATGACAAAACCGCAATTCCGTAGGCCCCTTCGATCAGCTTAAGAGTTTTTGAAAGAGCATCCTCCAAGTCCCCCTCATAAAATTTCTCAATGAGATGCACAATAATTTCTGAATCAGTTTCAGAAAGGATTTTATGACCTTCATCGGTTAGCAATTTTTTCAGAACCCGATAATTTTCTATTATTCCATTGTGCACAATTGCAATTTCCTTTTTGCAGTCCAAGTGGGGATGGGAGTTTTTTTCGTTTGGTTTTCCATGAGTCGCCCATCTTGTATGTGCAATTCCTATGCTTCCGGATATTTTTTTTAATCCCTCCTCTTTTTCAAGTTCTGAAATTCGTCCCTCTTTTTTGATGTACTGAAGAGTACCATTTTTAGAAACACAAATCCCAGCGCTGTCATAGCCCCTATACTCAAGCTTTTTTAGTCCTCCAATTAAAACGGGGACAATCTCTCTATTTCCAATATATCCAAAAATTCCGCACATATAAGGTAGAGGCTGTCAAACTATATATTTATTATGAATCTTTGGTTTATATTAAAAATTGTCGAATTAACAAACTTTAAAAAAGAATCCAAACTTTAGATTCGATAAGGGAATGTAGCTCAGCGGGAGAGCACATGACTG
>JAHJRS010000057.1 GCA_018830845.1 Nanobdellota archaeon | reverse complement strand
GGTCCCTTGTAACCCATCTTGTAAAGATATGGCAATAAACCGCTGTGATCCAGATGTGCATGTGAAAGAATAACTGCGTCAATTTGGTTAATATCAAACTCAGGAATATTAAAAACAGGAAATTTATCTTTTCCCGAGGAGGAAACATCAATTCCGCAGTCAAGAAGAATTCTGGAAATGGGGGTCTGAAGCAAAAAACAACTTCTTCCAACCTGTCTTCCTCCTCCAAGCAAAGTCACTCTTGCCCACCCATCTGACTTTTCTTGGGTCCATCCGGAATAAATTTTTTCTCCAACTTCATTTAAAAATTTCTTTCTTTCTTTACTTTTGTCATACAAAACGCTTCTTATGTTTTCGGTAATTTTTGATTTTATTGCTGGGCTTCTTTGAACAATGGGGGTCCAGAGTGTTTCCGTTTTTATTTTTTCAAGAACTGTGCCTTGCTTTCCTATAACGAGACCGGGCTTTTTTGCTTCTATTGTAACAGAACTTCTATGCAAATCAAAAAGAATATCTGTAACTTCTGCCTCAGGAGGAACAATCTCCTTTATTTTTTTCTCAGTCTCTTCTTTTCCCGGAAGAATTTTTTCATCGGCCCTGAGTTCAATTCTTTTTTTTATTTCATTAACAATCTCCTTTATTTTTCCCTCTGAATTTTTAAAAAAATTCTCATCCTTTGTGTAAAGAACTATATTTGCCCCTTCAAATGAAGCTTCCGAGACTTTTCCGTGGAGTCTCTCTATTATATTTTTTAAGATTTCTAGCATTTTGTGTGTTTAAATAAAAAAATTATTCTCTCTTTTTAAAATCAGGTTCTATAATTTCTTCAACAACCTGTTTTATTCCATCTTTTGTTATAGAATAAACATCAATTCCATTTCCTGAAGCAGCATCTCTTTGGGTTGAAGATTTTATTGCTTCTTTTGCAAGTTCAACACCTTCTTTTACAGTTATCCCTTTTTTATATTGTCTTTCCAAAAGACCAAGAACGTAAGGCATTCCTGAACCCCAGTTTGCGTCATAATCTTCCACCTTCATCAAATGTCCTGCAGGGTCAGTTGAGTAAAGTTCTGTTGAGCCATCCGGGTTAAAACCGCCAAGAAGGTATGCAGATTGCCCTGAAGTTCTAAAGTTTGATAAAAGCCCTGCAGCCTGTTTCACTGTCGGTCTTGATTTTGAGCGCAATTCCTTAAGTTTTAGTTCTGCAGCAAGATATTTTGGTACCTTTTGCGCTTCTGCAGCACTCCCACAGCCAGACATGACGAGATAGCTGTTTATCGGAACAACTTTTTTTTCATTTTTGGAAATAACTATTGAACCTCCTGCTGAAGCTCTTCTGTCCCCGGCCATCACGACTCCGTCTTTGCAGACTATACCCAGAATTGTAGTTCCTGTCTTCATAATGTTTTTCTTAAATTCGTCGTCCATCTTAACAAAAATCCTTTTAGAATTTACAAAATTATGGAGAATTAATAATTTATAAATATTTCGTTTTGGTTTTTGCCCATTTTTGGACTAATAGTCAATAAAGTTTATTAAGCGTTAAAATTTATCTTCTTAATGAAAAACTTTTTCAGGCGAAAATTAAAGAATGGCATTAATGTTATAATGGAAAAAAGGGATCTTCCCGTTGTTTCTTTGTCCATAACAAACAGATTTGGGGCAGGTTACGAAAAAAGTGAAATAAAGGGAATTGCACATTTCATTGAGCATTTGATATTTACTGGGACAAAAAAAAGAACAAGTGAGGAAATTTCAAGGGAAATTGAAAAAAGAGGGGGAATACTGAATGCTTTTACGTCGCACGAAGTCACAAGCTTCTGGTTTAAACTTCCTTCAGAGCATCTGTTCTTTGGGCTTGATGTTTTAAAGGACATTCTCACAAATACCCTATTTAACAAGGAAAAGTTTGACAAGGAAAAAAAAGTCATAATTGAAGAAATAAAAATGTACCATGATGAGCCAAGAAGTCATGCATTTGAAATGATTGAAAAAAATTTGTTCGAGCCCTCATTTGGGGACTTGGTAATAGGAAGCAAAGAAACAGTTGAGGGTCTTGAGAGAGATTTTGTTGCAGATTATTTCAGGAAAAATTACAATCCGCGAAACTTTATAGTGACTGTTGTCGGGAACGTCAATTTTGATGAGATATGTGAATATTTTGAAAAAAATTTTGAAGCAAATGAAAGCGAAATTGGAAAAATAGAAATCAAAAAGAAAAATGGGGAAAGCGTTGAAAAAAGAAGAGACATTGACCAGGCGCACGTCGTATTTGCGGCGCATGCACCTTTGAAAGGAGATAAAAGGCATTATGCTCTGGAGATTTTAAACGCTTATTTGGCCGGAGGAATGAGTTCTAAATTATTTGTGGAAATAAGAGAGAAAAGAGGGCTTGCTTATGCAGTAAGGGGAGACATAGTTTCAGAAAAAAATTATTCCTATTATGTAATTTATGTCGGAACAACCAAAGAGGCTTTTGAAGAGGTCAAAAATCTTATCCTGCAGGGGATAAAAGATGTTGAAAAGATGGGAGAAGATGAATTAAAAGAATCCAAGGAGAAAATAATAGGTCTTAAGAGAATAAGCCTGGAAGAGAGCAGCAATGTTATGAATGACCTTATGTTTGAAGAATTAGTGGGAAAGGCAGAAAACTACTATGACTATGACAACCAAATCAATGCAGTAAAACTTAACGACGTAAAAAAGCTTGCCAAAGAATTTGCAAAAGAATACAGCTTTGCAAGTGTTGTTCCGGACGAGAAAAGAAAATAAAATGAAATCATTCGCTTCTTCAAACAGACTGGAAGTTTGGGTGAGAACAGACAAAGAAGGTATTGAAAAGATAAAAAAAGGGATTTTTGAAACAATTTTAAATTATAGCGATAGGGGGGAGAGTAGAAGAAAAATTTCCCTATTAATAAAATATATGGAGGGCCAGAGAGATTCCATTAAATGCTTTGGTGAACCAAAAAACAAATATTTTGGAGAGTGTGATATTCTGTGTTTTACTTTAAATCAGGATTATCTTAATCAACTTTCAAAATATGGGCATTGTGATGAAAGATTTATGGGTTCGGGCAGATTGAAGATGGAAATAGTCAATTAATTCTTATTCTTTAGCACTCACGCCATGATTTTTTTTAAATCTTATAACTTTCTCAACAAATCCTTCTATTTTTTGCTCATGCGAAACAATAATTAGTTGTTTCACATTAAGCTGTTCAAGAACACCTCTCATCTTGTCAAGTTGCTGCTCGCTGAATCCGTCCGTTGGTTCATCAAGAATTACAAGTTCTTTTGTTTTTATCCTGCTCAAAAGTGAGTTGATAACCTGATTCAGAGCAAGTCGGTAGGCAAGAGCAATTGCGGTTCTTTCACCCCCGGATAAATATGCATAATCAATTTCATAATCGTGCTGTTCAATGAGGGGAGTAAAGTCATCAGTCAGCCTTACGTTAAAACTGTCCGAAACAAGAGTCTGGAACCATTCAGAAAAAAGCCTCGAGAATTCACTTTTTAAGGAATTCATAACATTTCTTTCAAGGAATGAAATCACGGGGACAAATTTTTTGTTCATCCAGCTTTCAAGTTCAGATACATAATCAAGCTTGTTTTTTATTGCCTCGACTTTTTTTATTTTTTCCTTTATCTCGTTTATGGAGCGTGAATAAACTTCAATTTCTTTTTTTACTTCCGCAAGTTTTATTTCTGAAATTTTTTCCCACTTCATCGCTTCCCTTAGTTCTTTATCTTTTTCATTGAAGGCGGCGTCAAATTTTGACAAATCAAAAAAAGATTGGTTTAATGTTCCTATATGTTTTTCAAGAAAAAGGAGGTCTTTTTTTAAAAGTTCATTTTCGTTTTGAGCTTCATAAAGTTTTTTTTCCTTTTCAGTAATTCCCTCATACTTCATCTTTAAAATTTTTAGTTCAGTTAACTTTTTTTCATTTTCCCAGATTTTATTTTCATTTTCTTTTATTTTTTTAGCCGTTTCCTTTTTTTCTTCCTCAAGTTCTTCAATTCTCCTTTTTGATTGCGAAATTGTGTTGTAAGATTTGTTAAGCACATTAGCCCTGTGGACCGAATCAACTTCCTGCTGACATGTTGGGCAAACTTTTAAGTCAGACATTGTGTCATGAATT
>JAHJRS010000005.1 GCA_018830845.1 Nanobdellota archaeon | reverse complement strand
GTATAAACTAAAATGGACACGTATAAACTAAAATGGACACGTATAAACTAAAATGGACACGTATAAACTAAAATGGACACGTATAAACTTAAGTTAACAAGATTACAGAATGAGATATTTAGGCTTTTAACTATTTACTCTGGAAAAGAATTTAACATAAGAGGGATTGCAAAATTACTTAGAGTTTCTCCCACTTCTGTTTCAAAGGCAATTCTTACTTTGAGTAAAAAGGAGATTATTTTAGTGGATAAATCTAAAACTATGAATCTTACTTATGTAAAGTTTAATAGAGACAATCCAAAATCAGTAAATATGAAGAGGGTCGAAAATTTAAAAATTTTGTATGAATCCGGCCTTTCTGAATATTTGGAGGATAAATTTCCTGGTTGTACTCTGGTTCTTTTTGGGAGTTATTCTAGGGGGGAAGACGTTTTTTTTGGTGAAATGGATGACAAAAATTCTGATGTGGATATTGCTATTGTGGGAACAAAAGAAAAAGAGGTTAATCTTGAGAAATTTGAAGATTTTATTAAAATGGATATTAATATTAACTTTTATGAATCTTGGGATAAAATACATAAAAATTTAAAAAATAATATTCTGAATGGGATAATTTTATCGGGGGGGGTTGAGTTATGAAACTCCCTAAAGATTTTGGATATTATTTACAAACAGGAATCATCCGGAAAAAAAATCCTGATTTTCAAAAGGCCGAATTTTTATTAAAAAGTGCGGAATCTTCTTTTAGAGGTTTGGTGAAACGCTTAAATCAAATGGGCATCGAAGATGATACAGCCAATTCAATAATTAAAGATTGTTATGATATCTTGATGGAGTTAATAAGGGCAAGATTATTAGTTGAGGGATATTCCTCTTCAGGTAATTTTTCTCATGAGGCCGAGATTTCCTACTTAAAAAAATTAGGTTTTGAAGAAAATAAAATAAGGTTCATGAATGAGTTAAGATTCAACAGGAATTCGGTAATTTATTATGGTAAAATATTAAGTGTAGAATATGCAAAAAAAGTGATTGATTTCATGAAAAGCAATTATGTTTTACTAAAAAAGGTTATTGGAGATAAGAAAATATGAACTATAAAATATTTTTTTTCATTCTTGGAATTTTTTTTATCTCTTTAGTTGTTGCCGATATTATTTCTGTAAATTCCGGAGGGAGCAATCAGACAATCCTTAATCCTGGAGGAAATATTGAGGGGTTTTTTTCGCAGGCTAATAGGATTCCAATTGCTTCTAATTTGATTTTGTTTTCTTCTTCGGGAGATAATAATACAAATGATAATCTGAGTATAAGTTATTCTTCGTATGACCCCGACGGGAATCCTATAACAAACATAACTGACTGGCGTTTGGACGGTTCTTCGATTGCTGTTTTGAATATGCCTTTT
Organism: Nanobdellota archaeon; assembly: GCA_018830845.1. GTDB lineage: Archaea > Nanobdellota > Nanobdellia > Pacearchaeales > GW2011-AR1 > GW2011-AR1. The sequence continues at coordinate 11,410 of JAHJRS010000005.1, read as the reverse complement.
GATAAGAATGTTGCTGAAATCACATCAGGTACAATCAGGGATTATTCAACATATGGAAATAACGGAACTTTGGGAGGAGGGACTATTTCTTACGCTCCGACGTGGAATTCATCTTGTCAGGTTGGAGGGTGTTATGAGTTTGATGGAGTGGAGGATTATGTTAACATTGGGGATAAAAGTTCTTTGTCTTTTACAAATAATATATTTACAATTTCTTTTTGGGTTAAGAGAGAAACTCTTTCTAACCAAGTGGGAGTTTTAAAAAAAAGCGGAAGCGGATGGGAATATGCAATAGCAGAATTTAGCACCCCGGGAAGTTTAGTTTTTAATTCATGGACGAGCGGTGGAACAAATGTATACTCAAACACAGTATCTTATAGTGATTTAACTTGGGTTAATTTTATTTGGGTTGCAAATGGAGCTACTTCTATAATTTATAAAAATGGAGTTCAAGCTTCATCATCTTCTAAATCTATTTACAATATGTCAGACACTTCTTCTTCTTTTGATATAGGAGAGGGAGGAAATTCTGGGGGTTTAAAGTATATGAATGGTTCCATTGACGAGGTTCAAATCTTCAATCGTGCTTTATCGGCCGAACAAATTCAGGTCATGTATCAGGTGGGATTAGCAGGGCATCAGGTTGAAAAAATGGTTAGTGAGGAAACGGATAAAGGGGACATATGGAGGGTGGCATTAACACCAAATGACCGGGTTGTCGACGGGGTTACTATTTTAAGCAATACTTTGACAATAGAGGATGCTGCACCAAATGACCCCTTGGATGTTACACTTGTTTCGTTGAATGGAAGAAATGAATCAGATACCAATTTAAACTGTTCAGCTTACATATCAGATGTTGATGATTCAACGCTTGATGTTAATATAAACTGGTTTAAGGATAATGTTTCTCAATTTAATCAAACTTTCCCGGGAGAAAACAATGCAAGCACATTTTCAACTTTGCTTGATTCGGGAAACCTGACTCTGGGGGATGTTTGGATGTGTTCGATGAGAACTTATGATGGTGCTCTTTATTCAAACTGGATTGATTCAAATGAACTTGAAATTATTGATATAACGCCTCCAAATATTACGATAATAAGCCCCAATTCAACCCACAATTACACAACTTTGGATGTTGACTTTAATGTCACATTGATTGAAAATGAAAATGTTTCGATGTGCTTTTACAGTCTTGATTATGATTCAAATGTGACAATGAATGAGGTGAACGACTCGTATTTCTGGTATGAGCCGGTTCTTGGACCAGGACCTCACTTTGTCGAATTTTATTGTAATGACACTTCAAACAACTGGGGATACAATGCAACAAACTTTACGATTTTGAATGAAGCCGGAATTTCAATTTTATTTTCAGACAATCTTTCAGACGGGGTTAGGTGGAACGTTGTTTCATTACCGGCTGATGACCTTGACGCACTTGGAAATAATTTTAATGGCTCAACATATTATTATATGAATGTTTCAGCGATGAACACCCTTGTTGACATTTATGTAAAGGCCGACGGCAACCTTTTCACTTCCAGCCTTGATGAACTTGGTCTTGGAAATGAAACTTATGCAGTAAATACGACTGACCCGACGGTTTCAAACTCGACGGTTTTGACCATGACCACAAATTATACTCTTATTGCGGGGGGTCTTGGCGACAGCTCCGTAATTTACATGAAGTTCTACCTCGATGCCCCCTCAAATCAACCCGCCGGAATTTATACAAACAACTTGTTCTTTAAGGCGGTGAGAGAAGGGGAGAGTCCTTAGGAGTGAATTGGAGTGTATAAAATTTTTACAGCAAACCCAAAAACTGAAAAAAGGTTAAAAGAATATTTACTTTTGAGAAAATATATTAACTCAAAACTTGATAAATTTAAAGAGAATCCGTATAGGAATATGAGTGCACACAAACTTCATGGCAGGCTCAAAGGGAAATGGGCCGCGTGGCTCGGTTCTGACATTAGAATTATATATTCCATTGAAGAATTAAAAAAGAAGATAATTGTTGAAGCTGTAGGGAGTCACAAAATTTATTAGTTAATATTTAAACTCTTTTATTTTCCCTTTTTTTATGTTTTTTTCACTAAGTGCTATTTGGCTCATAATATTTTTATCTCCCAAAATTTCTTTTTCTTCAAGAGACCTTATTTTATCCCTTATGGATTCCCTTATGAATTCTGTTTTAGTTATGTAATTGTGCTTCTTCATGATTTTTTTTATCGCCTCCAAAAAATTCCTTTCAAGTTTTAAACTTATGCTTTCCATGTAATACTAAGTATTACCAAGTAGTATTTAAATTTATTGTTTTTTTCTTTAGGCCTTAAGATAAATATTTAAAATTCTGTTTTTTTGTTTTAACATGAACTTTAGAAAATTGGTTTTTACAGACAGGGTAAATTTAATCCTTTTTTCAGTTTTTTTATTATCGTTTTTTTTACTTATCGGTTCTTTTATTATGACGGGAGGGATAGTTTCAATTGATACCCTTTCAAATGTGAGTGTTTCAAAGTATCTGGCAATAAACTTTGGAGGGAATCTTTCGGAGGGAATCCAATTCGGAAATGTTGTTTTTTTGCCGGCGACAGATGTTAATGCAACTCATAATTATGACGGGGCTTTCAATGGAACAACTTATACAATAGATGTTTCAAACGACAGCAACTCTGATGTTGATTTTTGTATAAAAGCCAATGCAGGCCTTACAAGTTCGGCTATGGATGTAATTGGTTTGTCTAATGAAACTTACTCTGCTTATCTTATGACTAACTTAACCCATCCTTTGTTGTCAAACGAAACTCCTTTAACAACGAGCTATATTAAAGCACAAAGTGATATTGGAATTGGGAATTCAAGTTATTGGAGGTTTTGGCTGGACATTCCCTCAGCCCAGCCAGCGGGGGATTATAATAATACCGTTTCATTTCAGGCTGTTAACGTCGGAAACCTGTGTTAAACAAATGAAAAATTTTTCATAAGAACATTTTTTTGTATGTTTTTTATTAGCGAAGAATTTAAAAAAGATAATTCCTTTTAATTTCCACAGAGTGATGCTAAAATGACTTGCGAAAAAAGAATTCAGGGGAAATTTGAAATGCTTTTGGTCTTCGTTTTTGTTTTATCACTTTTTTTGTTCTTTTTTAATACTTTTTCATTTACAGGATATATAACTGAGGGAAACACCACATCTAATGTTACAATCTCAAAATATCTCGCTATCACTTTTGGAGCTAATTTGTCCGAAGGGATTTATTTTGGAGATGTTGTTGTCCTTCCGGCGACAGATGTTAATGCAACTCATAATTATGACGGGGCTTTAACCGGAACAACTTATACAATAGATGTTTCAACGGATAGCAATACCGCGGTTGACTTTTGCATAAAGGCTAACCAAGGGCTTACAACTGCAGGTGCTGACGTTATTGGGCTTGGAAATGAAACTTACTCTGCATATAATGCCACCAACTTCTCTCTTCCTCCTCTTGCCGCACAGACTTCAATGACAACAGGTTATGTTAAAGTTCAGACTGCCGGAAATAATATTGGTCCTGGGAACTCAAGCTATTGGAGATTCTGGCTTGACATTCCTGCTGCTCAACCGTCAGGGGATTATAATAATACTGTTTCATTTGGAGGAGTTACTACGGGGCTTAGTTGTTAAATAAAAACATTAAAAAGGTGTATTATATTAGAAATAAAATGAAAACAAAAAGAGGGGTGATGGTTTTTTTGATAATGTCTTTTGCAGTTCTGCTTTCTTTTCAGATGGTATCTGCAGGGGTTGGAATAAAATGGGATCAGGAATCTGCACTCATCCCTGAAAATTCGGATGTATGCCTAACCTACGGGGTTTATAACCCATGGCCGACAGACACTTCAGTTCAGATTAGTCTTTCAAGTTCACTTCAGGAAATTATTGAATCTCAAGAGACTGAAGTAGTTGATGTTCCAAAATACACTTATAGCAATAGTTCAATTCCTATTAAATTCTGTTTTAAAACTCCTAAGGTCTATGGAAAAGATTGCCTTTTGTTTGGCAGTCTTCTTTGCAGTCAGGAATGCAGTGAACCAATGAAAGTTTATGAGGGTCAGGTAATTGTTTCTGAGGCGAGCAGTTCTCAAACCGGAGGAAGCGGAAGCGGGTCTTCAACTTCAATGTCAGTTTCGGCTCCTTTGAGGGTAAGGGTTCAGTGCGTTCCTCACTCTACTGATTACAGCCCCGTCTATATTGCCATGGGTGTTCTTGCACTTTTAGTTTTGGCATGGAGAATTAAGAAGAGGAAAGCAAAAAGTTCCGGCGGTAAGAAATCCAAGAAAAAGTGATTTTTATGTGAGATTGTTATAAAAATAATTAAAAACTTAGTTTTTCTTGATTATCTTATGAGAGGTAAATTATTGATTGCATCCATCTTAGTTTTGGCGTCAATTTTTTTTGTGAACTTCGCGATTAATTTTACTGGCTTTGCAGTTGAGGAAGAATTTCCTTCGAATGTAAGTGTGAGTCCTTTCCAGATTCTGGCTGATACTTTTAATGGTTCAACAACAAACTTCTCGGGCCACAATGAAAGCACTTACAGGAATTTTCCGTTTGTAATTCTGGAGAAAACTCTTTATGGGAAAGTTGAATTTAATGAAAATCTTGATTTGGTAACTATGGGGGGAGCTGACCTTATTGTAAATTTTGACCGGGACTTAAATATTTCAGACAATCTTATTTATGTTGACAATTTAAACCTTTCAGGAATTGACAAAAGTGCAAACCTTTCAATTTATGGAATTACTTTTGCAGACCCTGAAATTTATCACAATGGCGCACTCTGCACAGACTGCACACTCATAAGCTATTCAGGAGGAGTTTACAAATTCAAGGTGGATTCTTTCAGCGGGGTTTACTGGCTTTCTGAATCTTTTGTTCCCCCTGTTTGTGGAAATGGGGTTGTTGAAACCGGAGAGCAGTGTGATGATGGAAATACAATAAGCGGAGATGGCTGTTCTTCAACATGTCAGATTGAAGGTGGAGGAGGCGGCGGAGGCGGAGGTGGAGTTCCTCCCCCAATAAATATAACGCCTCCTACAACTGGGACTGAAGAATATGATTTTTTTGTTAACCCGGACTTTTTTGAGATAACTATGAACAAAGGGACATATTATCAAAGAACAATTAATGTTACTAATAATGGGTCTAATTCAATCACAATTTCAATCGGGGTTGAAGGGCTTCAGAGCTTTATTTTTCCTGAAGTCAGAACAATTTCTCTTGGTCCCGGCGAGTCAAGGATTGTTAGGTTTGATATTTATGTTTCAAATTCAAGGGCTGCTGATGTTTATGTTGGTAGGATAAGGTTTGTTGCAACTCAGGTTCAAAAAGAAACGAGGGCAATCCTTCAGGTTAATGAAAGGGAAGCTTTGTTTGATATTCGAACAGAAGTTTTGAAAAAATACATCCCTCCTGGAGGAAGGGTGAGGGCAAATGTTACTTTGATAAACAAGGGGGACCTTAGGAATTTTGATGTTAGCCTTGAGTATAAAGTTATTGACTTTGACAGAAATGAGTACACTTTGAAAAAAGAAGATTTTGCAATTTTCCAGTCTTATAGTGATATTTTCTTCTTGGATCTTCCGGAAAACATTTCCTTAGGGGACTATCTTTTTTACACTCAGGTAAGCTACAGGGATGTTAACGCATCAAGCTATGACACTTTTACTGTGGAAGTTGTCTCAACTTTTTCATGGTTCCTATTGATACTTATTCTTCTTCTTGCAATGTACCTTGCATATAGGATTTATGAACACAAAAAGAAATCTGTGATATTTAAGGAAGTAACTAAGAAGAAGGAAAAAGAAAAATCTGAAAAAATCAAAAAGGAACTCCCGTCAGAGGTTCCGAAACTTCCTGACAAAATCTAAATTTATTTAAATGGACAATTTTTCTAGTTTTATGGATAATCTTCTTGTTGCGGACGGAATAAAATTTTCAAATCCGGAGGTTTTAGGTTTATCAGATGTTTTAAAACTGGAGTTTTCAAAAAGCATGAATTTTAAGGACGCAATTTATATGTATTATAAATTGAGAAATAATTATCTTGAAACAACATTTTCAATATCAAACGACAAAAGAAGAGTCCACAATTTGGATGGAAAAATATTTTTGCAGAATTTAACCAGTGAAGACAGCAAATATTTTTCTTTATCATCTGGGCCCTTGGAAGAAATTCCGACAGATTTTGAGGAGGGTGAAGATGAAATAAATTATTTTTTTATGAGCAAACTTGGTTTTTTGAGGGAAAAAAGTTTTGTTATTGAAAAGAAAAAGGGGATATATCAGGCTATTTTGAGTGCTTCAAGCAAAAGAGCTCTTAAAAATTTTGGAAAAAAATTTCATAAAGTTCTGGAAGAAGTTCTGATTTTGTAAAATTTATGGACAGGAATAAATTTAAAGGATAAACTCCAAATTTTTATAATGTTAATAGGACTTGTTGGTAAGCCTTCTGTTGGGAAATCCACTTTTTTTAAAGCGGCGACTTTGGCAGAGGTTGAAATTGCATCATATCCTTTTACAACAATAAAAGCAAATCACGGAGTGGGTTATGTTTCGGTTGACTGCATTGAAAAAGAATTTAATGTAAAATGCAATCCGAATCATGGTTTTTGCATAAGGGGGAAAAGATTTGTTCCAATTGACCTTATGGACGTCGCCGGCCTTGTTCCCGGGGCAAGCGAGGGAAAGGGCCTTGGAAATAAATTTCTTGATGATTTGCGCCAGGCTGATTGTTTTATTCATATAGTTGACATCTCGGGAGAAACGGATATTGAGGGGAAGCAGACGAAAAATCATGACCCTGCGGAAGACATAAGGTTTTTGGAAGAGGAGCTCAACAAATGGTATTCCAATCTTATGGCCAAAGTTTGGAGGACTTTTTCAAGAAAGGCTGAAATTGAGAGGGAAAACTTTGCGGAAGCGGTAGCTAAGCAGTTTTCCGGACTAAAAGTCAAAGATGATGACGTTAAAGAAGTTCTTTTAAAAAACCAGTTTGGGAAAAATCCAAGCCAGTGGAATGAAGACGAAATAAAAAAATTTGCTTCAGAATTAAGAAAAATCTCCAAACCAATGATAATTGCTGCAAATAAAGTTGACCTTGAGAATGGAAAGGAAAATTATGAAAGAATAAAAAATGAATTTAAAGATTACCTTATAATCCCCTGCTCTGCGGATTCAGAGCTTGCTCTTCGACAGGCTGCAAAAGTTGGATTTATTGATTACATTCCCTGTGAAAGAAATTTTAAGATTCTTAAGGAATTAAGTGGAAGGCAAACTGAGGCTTTGGATGAGATTAAAAAAAATGTTCTGGATGAATTTTCCGAGGGAACGGGCGTTCAGAAAATTTTAAATTCGGCAGTTTTTGATGTGCTCGGATATCTTCCAATATTTCCTGCCGGGGCAAATAAACTTGGCGACTCTAAAGGAAATATACTCCCCGATTGTTTTTTACTTCCTCCGGGTTCAACTGCACTTGACTTTGCGTATTTTTTGCATACAGATTTTGGAAAGAATTTTATTAAAGCAATAAACGCCAGGACAAAAATGGTTTTGGGGAAGGATTATAAGTTAAAGCCAAGAGATGCGCTTGAAATTATGACAAAATAATGAAATCCGGAAAGCTTGTTATTGATCTTTCAAGAAAGCTTGAGAAGGAGTTGAAAACCTTTTCAAAAAAAATAGCGGTTGCAGGGAGCATTCGTCGTGGAGAGAGATATCCGAAAGATATTGACTTGGTTTTAATTCCGAAGGAAAGAGTAAAACTTGAAGATTTCATGAAAAAAATTGGCAAATTTGTTGAAGGAGGAGAGCATGAATCAACATGGAAGATTGAGGGAGTTAAAGTTGAACTTTATTATACAAATAAAGAAGAGTGGGGTGCGGAACTTCTTGCTTATTCAGGTAAGAAAGGTTCAAACATTGGTCTTAGAAGTGTTGCCAAAAGAAAAGGAATGAAGTTAAATCAGTACGGGCTTTTCAAGGATGGAAGAAGGTTGGCTGGAAAAACTGAAAAAGAAATTTATGAAAAACTTGGACGAAAATACAAAAAACCTGAGGACAGATGATGAAAATAAAAGTTAAGGTTCATTCAAATTCTTCGATGGATAAAATGAAAATGATTTCTGAAGGAAATTATGAAGTTTGGGTTAAAGAAAAACCAATTGAGGGGAAGGCTAACATTTACCTTGAAAAATTTTTAAAGAAGGAATTTGGGAAGAAATGCAGGATTGTTTCCGGTTTTAGTTCAAAGATGAAGGTTTTTGAATTACTTGATTAATTATTTAAACTAAATTTTCATATTTATACGATGAAGTATGAATTTTCTATGAGCCTGCAGATTTTAGCAGAAGACATCTCTGCAAGAATTTTTCCGCATATAAAAATTGAGAGGGTAAAGTGCTTTAGGAGTTACGGCTCTTCGACAAAACACACGGTTGCAAGGTGCCATGCTCTTGGAAAGCTTCTTCAAAAGGCAATGGACATCCCGGCATTTTATGCTCTTGAGTTTTTGGGTGAAAAATTTAACAAACTATCAAGGGAAGAGAAGATAAAAATTGTTATCCATGAACTTATGCACATTCCCGAGACGTTTGGAGGGGGTTTTAAGAATCACGACATTGTTTGTGATAGGAATGTTGAAGAGTGCTACCGGGCGTATTTATATTGTGTCAAAAATGAGAAAAAAATTGATTGGTTTGACTTGCGAAGGCAAAAAAATAAGTTTTGAAGTAAAGGTGGTTCCTAAGTGGTATGAAGGAATTGGCCTCATGTTTAGCTTTAAAGAAAAGGCAAGTGCACTTTTGTTTGAATTTAAAAAACCTGTAAGGATGGCAATACATTCTTTTTTTGTTTTTTTCCCTTTTGTTGCAATATGGCTTGATGATGATTACAACATACTTGACATTAAAACTGTCAGGCCTTTTTCTTTTAGGGTTTTACCGTCGGGAAAATTTACAAAACTTATTGAGGTTCCGCTCAATAAAAATTATAATTTTTTAAATCTCCGTCGAGCTAAAGAAAGATTTAAATAGGAGTTTTGCTTTATTCAGCTGTAAAAAGAGTATATTAAAAATTATACTAACAAAAAAGGAGGTGTAAAAATGGGAAAAGTTATTGCAAAGAACGTTGTGAAAAGGAAGCCCGGATATCTTTACTACATAGACTCTAAGGGAAATGTTTGTGAAGCTAAGATGGCTAGAGGTGGTAAGAAAAGGAAAAAAACTGCTGCCAAAAGAACAACTAAGAAAAAGCCAGTTGCTAAAAAGAAGAAAAGAAGATAATTTTTTTCTTGGTTTTTATACTCAATCTCAGGGTGAAGGAGGTGATTTATAGGGCTTTACCCCATTTTTTATTTTTATTTTTTATTTATGTTTTTTGGTTAATTTTAAATAACCGCTTTTTTTATTTTTATTATGGCAATAGTTTTAGGAATAGAATCCACCGCACACACTTTTGGGGTTGGAATTGTTCGTGACGGGAAAATTCTTTCAAATAAACGTGATATGTACACAACAGAATCAGGGGGAATAATCCCTATGGATTCGGCAAAACATCATAGGGAAGTTAGTTCAAAAGTTTACAGCGAGGCAGTTTTAGAGTCGGGAATAGATGAAAAAAGAATTGATGCAATTGCTTTTAGTCAGGGCCCGGGTCTTCCTCCATGTTTGCTTGAAGGAATAAAATTTGCCAAAAAACTTTCTAAAAAATTAGGCAAGCCTCTCGTTCCGGTTAATCATTGTGTGGCTCATCTTGAAATTGGAAAATTGACCGGTGCAAAAGACCCTGTTTTGTTGTACTGCTCGGGCGCAAATACCCAAGTCATAAGTTATGCTTCCGGCAAGTACAGAGTTTTTGGAGAAACGCTTGATACCGGCGTTGGAAATTTTATAGACAATTTTGCCCGTTATGCAGGAATTGGGTTTCCAGGCGGACCTAAGATTGAAAAGCTTGCTCTTCAGGGAAAAGAGTACATAGAACTTCCCTATACTGTTAAGGGAATGGATGTGGCTTTTTCAGGGATTTTAACAAACTTAAAGCAAAAAATTGAGAGCGGAAAATATAAAATTGAAGACCTTTCCTATTCAATGCAGGAGACTGTCTTTGCCATGCTTGTTGAAACTGCCGAAAGAGCTCTTGCACATATTGGAAAAAAAGACCTTGTTTTGGGAGGAGGTGTTGCATGCAATTCCCGTCTTCAGGAAATGTCAAAAATAATGTGCAAAGAAAGAAATGCCAAATTTTTTTGCCCCGAGAGAAGTTTGCTTGTTGACAATGGGGCAATGATTGCCTACCTTGGTGAAATTATGTTTAATTCAGGAATAAGTTTTTTGGGTAAAAAAGCAGAAGAAATGGATATAAAACCAAGAGAAAGGACAGATGAAGTTGAAGTCAAGTGGAGAAAATAATTTTTATCAAAAGAAACTAGCTCCATATTGAACAAGCAGTGCCCCCAAAATTCCACTTGTAATGTTTCCTAAAAGAATTATAAAAATTATCATTTTTTTATTGTGGCCAATCATTCCCATAGATATTGTTGCAACCTCATTTGGCAAAGGGGTTAACCCTACATAAAGAAAGAGCACCAAATTAACGAACCACTTTGGTTTTTTTTCCGTGAATTTTTTCATTTTTTCCAGTTTTTCGTGGATTTTTCCCGGGGCTTTTTTTCCTGCTCCAATTCCCATTAAAAATATTATCGTATCTCCGATTGTTACTCCGATTCCCCCGCAAAGCCCAAGGAGAAAGGGGTTCAATCCCACGAGTGCAAGGGTTGTGACCGCAACAAAATATGAAGGCCCTGTAAAAATTGAAGCCCCTCCAATTGCACCAATTAAAAGTAAAACAAGATACCCATTCGTTGCACCTATTTTCGCAACGAGTAATTGGGGGTTTACATATTTGAAAAGAAGGATCCATCCTGTTAAAATTACAGCAAAAGCCAGAAATTTCAATATGTTTTTTGTTCTTTTTTCCATTATTTTATCCAGTGCTTTTCCTTTTATAATTTTAATGAATTTTTCAAATCCGTTTAAGAAAACTTTATAAACTAAAATTTGTCTTAATAATCATCGGATGGACAAAAGTTCAGATGAAGAGCTTCTGTTTTTCGGTAATTAAACGACGACGAAAATAAAAATGGACGGATACAAAATTGTTGAGAAAGCTAAAAGGACCGGCAAGATTGAAAAAGGCACGAACGAAGTTACAAAAGCAATTGAGAGAGGAACAGCAAAGCTTGTTGTTTATGCTCTTGATGTTGAGCCAAAAGAAATAATTTCATACCTGCCTGCTTTATGCAAAGAAAAGGGAATTCCAATTTTAGAAGTTGACAGCAAGCAAAAATTAGGTGTTGCTGTT
>JAHJRS010000056.1 GCA_018830845.1 Nanobdellota archaeon | reverse complement strand
TTTTAACATATAAAGGAGCACAAGCAAAACACAAAATACAATAATTGAATATTTTGAGTAGGATATGCTTCCTGAACTAACATCCGAGCCAGAGGTTTTTATATCTTTGGGGGTCAGCACAATCGGAGAGTTGTTTGCTTCTTTAATTTTTACCGTTTCATTTGTTTTTGGAATGCTGTAAACATTTTTGATTTCTTCATCACCTTCTTGGTTATTTTCAGTTTCATTTTCTCCCGGAGGGTTGGGGTCGTTTCCTTTTGAATTAGAATTCTCTTCTCCAGGAGTTCCATGAATACTCTGGCTTTTCAAAAATTCGCCTTCTTTAAATTCCAAACTATATCCTTTTTCAACATTATCAGAGTAAGTCAATTCTTCATAAGTTTCACCACCTTTTTCCAATATCAAAGTCTTTCCGGTGTCCGTCAAACCCCCACACAAAGTTGCAGACTCAACATGGATTGCAAGGGCTCCTGGGCCCACATCAAAATTTTCGTAAACCTCCGTTCCACTACTCCCCCCGTCTGTGATTAATGCAAACCCCCCTGCTTCCAATATTAACCCTCCATCATTTTGAATTTCTCCCTGCCTGTCCACATATCCAGCCACCAAATTTTTTCCACATAAACTAAACTCAACCAAATCAATTTCTTCTGACCCCTCATTATACAGTTCAATCCACTCATTATAACTTTGATGAAAATCAGGTTTATACATTATCTCGTTTATCCTTACTGCATAAACAAAATTAACTAAAAATAAAACAAGAAAGACAACCATTACGATTTTCTTCATCAAGAAAAGATAATTTTGGGACTTTTAAGTTTTATTAGTCTCTTTCATATATTTTTCTCTGAAGTTGACATACTCCACCTCAATCTTTCTGCCGTTTCTTTTTTCTTTTGCAATCCAAATGTCCGAGAAAATTTTGTTTTTTATGTACCAGAGGCACTTTTCCTTTTCCTCTTTTGAGAGGGTTCCGTTTACCTTAACTTCAACCCCTATAACACTATAAAACCCGTCGTGAACGTATGAGAAAGTTACAAAGTCCGGAAAGCCGGTTCCAATGGTCATCACTTTTGAGAATGGATTGTATTTTCGCTTTGCAATTATTAACTTTCCCTCTTCAAGGTCAACATTGTTGCTCCACTTGTCAACCGTTCTTCCCTTTTCCTCTAAATCGTGACGGACTCTTAGTTCAAAGCGTGCGCCCTTCGCACGTGAGGTTTTTCCGCTTTTGATTTTTTTCTTCTCTTTAAACTTATACGGAACGCCCTCTTCATTCCATGAAATCTCATGAGTCTCGGGGTTAATCACGTCCAGGATTTTTTTCCTGTGCTCTTTTTTTATCCTTTCCATAACTAAATAAGAAAGCCGTAAGTTAAAAATTATTTGTTTATACAAGAGAAAAATATATTTTCTGATTATGTATTTTATAAAGTATGTTTTCTAATATATATCTTTGAATTAATAGTTCTCTCATACTCTTCTCTTATCCCTTCCCTGACTTTTTCTTTTTCAAGAACTCTTCCAAACGAATTTTTGTAAATTTCTGAAACAAGATTGAAATTTCTTTTGCCATAAGGCATTTCTATAAAAACAAACCTATCAATCAGTTTTTTATCCATAAGTCTTACACTATACCTTATTTTATCAGGGTCCGGATAAGCAAGTCCGAGATGGATTATTGACTTTTCATCAATAAGCAAAAGAAATTTTTCAAGTGTCATTCTTTTGTCATTTTTTCTTTCAAATGATTTCAAATAATCAAACCATTTTTGAACACGATTAAATTTATCCTCTTCATAAAAAGACCTGAGAAAACCACGATTCTTCTCAATTCCATATTTTATAAGATAAATTATATGATTTACATAAATCATAAACAATTAATGCAAAAAGAATTTAAAATTGTTTGCATAAAATCAGTTTCGGATTAACCAGGTCTGAACAATAATAAAAATTATTGAAATTATTGAAATGATTCCCATTGTTGCAAAAAGTATGGGGTGTTCGATATTCACAAAAGGCAGGCTAAGAATTCCGGCGATAATTGCCATAAACCCAAGGACAAGAGTGGTCAATCTTGAAAAGCTTCCTTCGTCAAACTCGTGTTTTGAAGTTTCATAAAGTGTTTTTGGCTTTGAAATAACTAAAAATCCAACGCCCATTATCATAAGCCACAAAAATGCGGAGTAATCGCTAATTAAAATATCAAAAAAACTTGCCAAAATTATTTGTACAAAGCCAACAATTGAAATAAGTGCAAGAATTCCGGCAAACTTTGTTGAGACCCTTCTTTTTGGTTTTCTTATCTTCACTTCTTTTTTGATAGCCATAAAACGTAAAAGAAAATTTTAGTTAAAAACCTTCTTATTTGGTATAAAATATATTATAAGAAGTATTTATCCCAAGGCACATATTTAAATATATACTTTATAAAATATCTTTTGGAGTATTTATTTACTGAACCTGTTGAAAATAAGCCCTATTGAAATTATCACTAAAACAACCGGAATCCACGGGATGTCAATTATGAGAACTTCAAGTTCGTTTAAGAGCCAGAAAATTGAGTAAACTAAAAGGATAAATGCAAGAATTGGAAATTTTGAGCCTGCCATTTTAATTAAAGGTCACGAGCCTGAAGAGTCCGCCTCCCGTTTGCCTTTGCCCGTTTTATTGCGTTTTCAAGGATTTCCTCGACTTTCACGTCAAGAGCAGTGCCGACTTCTTCAGCAACGGAAGTCACTTCCTCATTTTCTTTTTGAAGGTTTTTTACCGCCCCTTTTATATTTGATTTTACGACCAATCCCATTAAAAGAACAGGAAAAACATGTTTATTAAATTTACGGGTGAATTTTCAGATTTTCAAAATAGACTCTTCAATTATTCTTGAAATTGGTGTACCAGTCTTGGCACTTAATTCCTTTAATTTTTGGATTATCTTCTTTGAAAGAGTTATGTACAATTTTTCTCTTCCAATTGGCCACTCTCTGGTTCTGTCGTAAACTTCCAGCATTTCAAATACTTCTTTTCCCTGTTTCATTATTTTTTCGTGTTGTTTTTTAGTTAATGGCATTTTTTAGTCTCTCCTCAATTGCCCGTATTTGAGTTACATTTTTTGAAGCTATTGAAAGGATATGGTGAGCCAGAAGGCTATTATCAACCTTTTTTCCTTCTTCATTCGCAAAAGCAAATGCAAGGTATGTTGCAGTTCGTTTATTTCCGTCTGAAAACGGATGGTCCACCAGAATTGCCCTGATAAGGTAAGCTAATTTTTTGTATCCTCCAAGTTTTGGATTATTTTGGTGTTCCAATGAAAAGTCAATACTTGCATCATTTCTTAAATTTCCTCCAAATCCCCTATTTATTCGGATTAAATCGTCTTTATCTATTTTCATACAGTTTTTAGATTAATAGAGTATTTAAATCTCACGGAAATTTATACGTATAAATTTATGTAAGTTAATTTTTAAAATATTACTCCAATCCGATTTCGTCTTTTATTTTTTTCACACCTTCAATAGCACACCCAAAGAGTTCATCAATGGTGAGACCGGCCTTTTCAATTTCTTTTATTATTTCCCGGTCGCATCCGGCGGCAAAGGCCTTGTCTTTGAATTTTTTCTTCAGGCCTTTTACTTCCATATCGCTTACCTTTTTTCCCCGCATAAGTGCATAAGCATAAATCAGGCCCGTAAGAGTTTCAGAGGCTGCGAGGGCCCATTCAATTTTCTTTGTGCGCACTTTGTCTTTTAATTCCGGGAGTTCTTTAAAGCCATATCCGTGAGACAAAACAATTTGTATAAATTCTTCATCGAATCCCGCCTCTTTTAAAATTTCAGGGGCTTTTGTTAAGTGCGTTTTGACGTCTGACTTTGTGAGAGTCCAGTCAACATCATGCAGAAGCCCGAGCATTCCAAAGTATTCCGGGTCTTCGCCCATCTTCAGGGCAACTTCTTTCATGACCGCTTCAGACATAAGATAATGAATTAAATCAAACTCTTCGGGATTTTGGGATTTTAGAATTTCAATGGCCTGAGCGCGGATTATTGGGAGTTTCATTTTTTAAAAAGCAATCAGGTAATTCAAAACTCCGGCAAAAGCCACCCATATAAGATAAGGGGTGAGCAGCCAGGCAGAAATCTTGCTTATTTTTCTAGTAATTAAAATCATCCACAAAATTGAACCCAAAAGAAGGATTATTTCAAAAAATGAAATAAGTGGGAGTTTTAGCCCGAAGAAGATCACACTCCACAAAATATTAAGGAAGAAGTTAATTCCAAAAACCAGTGCAATTTCGGGTTTATCCTTCTTTTTTGAGGAAGTCCATGCAAAATAAAGTGAAAGAGCAATTAAGAAAAAAAGGATGTTCCACACAACGGGAAAAACAAAATTGGGGGGCGTTATGTCCGGCTTTATTGAGTTGTACCATTCGGTTCCGGTATTTGGAGAGGTGAAGAGACTCCCGACAAAACCGATTAAAAAAGTAATTATTAA
Source organism: Nanobdellota archaeon (assembly GCA_018830845.1). Lineage (GTDB taxonomy): Archaea > Nanobdellota > Nanobdellia > Pacearchaeales > GW2011-AR1 > GW2011-AR1. The sequence continues at coordinate 1,661 of JAHJRS010000056.1, read as the reverse complement.
AGAAACTATCAAAACCTTCCAGTTTATTTTCATAAGGCTACAAGTTAAAGAGGGATTATAAATTTTGTTTTTTAGGATCGGTTAAAACACAATGCATAAATTTATTCAAACCAGGCGAGCTTTTCGTTTCGGGGGAGGCGTTTTATCTCATATTCATATTTGCATGCTTCAGATTTGTCCGTACACTCTTTTGCCCTAAGAATTCTTTTGAAACCTTTTTTGTAAACGTATTTACTTCCCTTTCCTGTTGCATGCGCTTTCATTCGCGAATCAATGTCATTTGTGACTCCGGTGTAAAATGAACCATCCATGCACTCAAGAATGTAAACGTGCCACTTCTTTTTCATGGAAAAATGAAAGACGGCAATTATAAAAACTTATTATTCTTTAACCAACCATGATTGACACAACAACCATAATTTTTCTTGTAATACTTCTTGTCGGGATAGCAGTTGCGTATTATATTGGTTCTAAAGCAGGCTCAAGAAAAAAGCACAGGGAATGGGAACTTCTTCTCCCCCAGCACAGAAAAGAAGCAATAGCAAAGTCAAGAGCAGTTATCGGAGGGCAATTTAGTGAAAACCTTGCACCATATCTTCCTGACTTTCCCTACAAGCCAACTGAATGCAGGTTTTTGGGAAAACCAACTGACTTTATTGTTTTCAGGGGAATGGATGAAAAGAAAATTGACGAAGTTGTTTTTGTTGAAGTAAAAAGCGGGGACGCCAAATTAAACAGCCAGGAAAAAAATCTGAAGTCCACTATTGACAAAGGAAAAGTTAAATTTGAAGAATACAGAATTCCAAAAGACTTGACAAAGGGGAAAGAAGAGGGGGATATTTGAGGTTTAGAGAAATTAATAAAAAGGGGGGATTGTTTTGAGGGGTATGCCAACATTAAACTGGATTGGAAAAGAAGCAGTTGTAAATCACGATAAAGAAGTGCCTTTTAGATTGCTGAAAAAAGTTAAAACCCATTCTGTTGGAGAAAATTCTCAAAACCTAATAATCAAAGGGGACAATTTAGAGGGGCTTAAAGCACTTATGCCTTATTATATTGGAAAAGTAAAATGTATTTACATAGACCCACCGTATAATACTGGAAATGAAAATTGGGTTTATAATGATAAAGTTAATTCTCCAAAGATAAAAAAGTGGTTAGGAAAAGTTGTAGGAGGAGAAGCACAAGATTTATGCAGACATGATAAATGGCTTTGTATGATGTATCCTCGTTTGAAGTTGTTGAGGGATTTGCTTTCAGAGGATGGTGTGATTTTTATTAGTATTGATGATAATGAACAGGCACATTTGAAATTATTAATGGACGAGGTTTTTGGCGAGGAAAATTTTATTGCAGATTTTATTTGGAAACATAGAAAATCTAGTCAAAATGATATAGATGTTTCCTTATCTCACAACTATACCCTCTGTTATGCAAAAAATCGTTCTAATTGCAAGCTTAATTCTCTAGGAATTGATGAAAATAAATTTTCAAATCCAGATAATGACCTAAGAGGGGGGTGGGTTGCAGATCCTATGGATGCCCCAGCAATAAGAAAAAATTTAGAATATGAGATAAAAAATCCCAATACTGGAAAAATTTATGTTCCTCCGAAAGGTAGACATTGGAGATTTACAAAAGAAAAATACTTAGAAGCATTA